>JBGSSG010000066.1:0-4721 GCA_041737185.1 Anaerohalosphaeraceae bacterium | reverse complement strand
GCCACAGCGTACAGGTAAGCCCGAACGAATGAAAGAACGGCAGCGCCGCGCACAGCCGTTCGTCCCGCTCAAAACGATACACCATTTTCACCGCCTCGATGTTTGAGAGGATATTATGACAACTGAGCATCACCCCCTTAGGCTGCGCCGAACTGCCGGACGAATACAATATCGCCGCCGTATCGCCTTTGTCAAAACCCCGCATCGCTCCAAACAGCCGCACCGGCAAGAGCCTGCCCTTCAGCCAGCCTGCAATTTTTTTCCATCTGCCGACAGTTTTGAAAACATCCTCCAGAAAAACATACTTCCGGTCGTCCCCGCTTAGACCCGCCCTGGATAAAAACACCTTCGACGTGATAATCGTCTTTATCCCACATTGCTCAATGGCCGTCTCCCAGTCCGCCTGCGACGCAGCGTAATTCAGATTCACCGCGCATTTGCCCAGCAGGCCCGCCGCGATATTTGCAAGTACGCCGCTGGCGCTGGGAGCAAGCATTATCCCGACGTTCCGCTGCCCCTCGACTGTACGGCCAAGTCTGCCCGCAATCGCGCACGCACCCGCCGCCGCCTGCCCATAAGTAAGCTCTCTGCCGGCAGTATCGGCTATACAAAGCCTTGACCAGTTCTTCCTTGCGCATCTTATAAACTCTATCGCCAGAGGGCGCCGAGTCTTCAAATCGAACCACCTGCCGGAAAGCTCGACCACCGCCTGACGAATTTCCTCGGCGGTCGAATCCGCAGGCATCGCCTCCCCGAATATCACCCTTACAGGTTCAGGCAGTCTTCTCGGAAACCTGCTTAATATCCTGCCGTACCGGTAGCTCAGCACGCTGCCCCACAAACCGCCAAGATACGCGGGTATCACAGGACAGTTCGTTGTCCGCACGATTTTCTCTAAGCCGCCGCGAAACGCCCCCAGATGCCCGGTGCGGGTAAGCTCGCCCTCCGCGAATATCCCGACGATATATCCGCGCTCAATCGAACGCCGGGCCTCCCGCAGCGAGGCCACAAGCTGCTTGGGCGAATCGTCGGCGCTTATCGGTATCGTAAGTGCATTCCGTAAAAACCAACCGAACCTCCTGTCCTCGTAAAATTTCCTGTCCACCAGAAATCGTATCCGCCTTGTCTGGGCCGCACCTAATACAAGCCCGTCAGCCCAGGAAACATGATTGCATACAAGAAGCGCGCCGCCTTCTATCGGCAGATTTTCCAGCCCATACACCCGAAGCCTGTAAATCAGCCGAATCGGCCCGGTAAGCACAAACCGCAGCAAAAACTCCCGCAGGTATGCCGCAGCGGATACCGCAAGGGCAAGCGACAATACACCCATCCACGCGAACATCGCTCCTGCCGAGACATTCAACACACCCCCGAAAACCCACAAAACCAGAGCCGCCGCCGCCACTGCCGCCCATCCGAGAAAACTCGACGCCGCCACTACCTGTCCCACCATTCCGCGCGGACTGCGAAGCTGTACAAAAGCGTTTATCGGCACGATAAACAAACCGGCGCCAAAACCCAGAATTACAATCACGGCGTAAATCCACGCCCGCTGAGACGACAGCCAAAGCCCCATCGCACCTGCCGACATAAGCATCGCCCCGATAGGCACAATCGCAGGCTCTATTCCCCGTCCGGATAATTTGCCCGCAAGAAAACACCCAGCGCCTATGCCCACCGCCGCTATCACAAACAGATACCCGCTCTGAATCTGCGTCAGCCCGCAACGCTGTATCCCGTACGGCATCAGGTTCATCTGAGCAAAACCGGCAAGCAGCATAAAATACGCCCCTGCAAGTATTGCCATCAGAAGCTCCCTGTCGCCCCGCACTTCCCGCAGCGTCTGCGCGACATCACGTACAAATAAAACCGACCCGCGCCGTTTCTGTCCCGATGCCGGCGTCGGCTCTATTCCAAACGCCGTCGCAAGACCAATCACCGAAAGCATTACACAGCCAATCGCCGCCAGAGCGTACCTCTGCCCTGAAATACCCGCAAGTACCGGCGCTGCCGCGGTGCCAAACACTATCGCAAGATACGTCAATCCCTCAAGAAAACTGTTCGCACGCGAAAGCTCACAAGGCCCGACAAGTTCCGGCACAATCCCATACTTGCTCGGCCCGAAAAACGCGCTCTGCGCACACATCAGAAACAACACCGCATATAAAACCTCCGCTCGGCCCCACAGAAAAGCCCCCGCGCCAAGCAGCATAATCGCAAGCTCCGCCCACTTGGCCGCAACGATGATATTGCGTTTGCTGAACGCATCGGCAAGCCTGCCCGCGTAAGGCGTGAACAGCAAAAACGGCACGACAAACACCATCCCGGCAAATGCGCTTATTTTCGACGCACTTTCCTGCCCGAAATGTCCTATAAGACAAAACACAAGCAGCCCGCGAAACACATTATCGTTCATCGCGCCGAAAAACTGCGTCGCGTTGAGCCGAGCAAACGACTTGTCCAAAGATTCTTTCATAATGTTCCGTTTTCAAGATATCCTTCGATTGTATTAAAAGTCTTTTCGCGATATTGCGTGCTCTCGTTGAACAGCTCGTGTCTTGCTCCTTCTATCATTTCAATCCGGGCGTTGGGCAGCTTCTCCCGAATCACCGAGACATTATGCTCCCACTGGACCGTCCCGTCCCTGTCCCCCTGCAAAACCAGCGCAGGCCTTGGACTCGCCCCTGCCTTTTCAATCATCTCGTTCCAGTCAAACAGCGCCTTTACCCACTTCAGCGACAAATGCCGCCGGTGAAGATAATCCGCCGTCCTGTTAAAAACCAGAAATTCTTTGTCCGACGAGTTTTTCTGAAAAAATCTCGGTATCCGGCTTGTGAACCTGCTGTAAATCGCAAAGGTCCCCTTCGACTGCTCGTACAGACTCCACCTTAAAAGCGGGGCCGCCAGCACAACCTTCTCAAACGTCTTTTCGTTTGTGTTCAGCAGATGGTCAATCCCTATCGCCGCCCCAAGACTGAATCCCGCGAAATGATAAGGTCCCGCGCAGTATTGTTTCACCGCGCCGAAAAAATCGCTCATCGCCCGCCGGTACTGCCCAAAATCCTCTATCGCCGACTCCTCGCCGTCGCTTAGTCCGTGTCCGGGCAGGTCAAACGCCGCCGCCGAATACCCGTTCTCGACAAGATTACGTATCAGATGTTTCAACTGCCCGCAGTGATGCATATATCCGTGCAGGCATACAACGCATCCTTTGGCCCTTTCGACCCGGCAAATATGCCCCGCAAGCAAAACATCCCACGACGGCAGCGACCCGAAATAATGCTCAATCCCATCCCCGCCGATGTTCAGCCCGTAATGCTCAAAATAATCTTCAATCGCAGCGGGATAACCGCCTGCCGTTGCGGATTTTAACGGCTGCATTTGACGCTGAATGTATTCTTTTTGAATCCGCATCTTTTGCGATATTGGATTTGTGATATCCCGCCGCATCAGCGCTGCCTTGCCGTCGCCTTTGCCTCTTCAATCGTCAGCCCGCCTGTCCTCTGCCGCACCTGCTCGACAAACGCCTCCAGTCGCGTCTCCATCGCCGCGTCCTCCTGCCCGTCAAAACTTATGTTCAGTATCGGCATACCCCCGCAGTCCTCGCTGATTCTGCGCGTCTGCATACTTACTATCGTCGATGGCATACAGGAAAAAGGCATCACGTTGACCACGCCGCCGAATCCATTATGGTAAAACTCCGCCATTTTGCCTATGCTCAGAACCGCCTCCCCCTCAAAGCTGTGATGTATGTAAGGGGCCGCCAGCCGGATAAGCTCATTTACAGGCTCCTCGGCCAGTTTCCCGAATCTTTCTTCCAGAGGCGCCGCCAGACGCCTTTCTATAAAGTGCTGCACCGAATCCTGAATCGTCACGCTTAACAAGTCGCGCAAATCCCCGCGAAGACGAGAATTGTACCTGCCCGTAAAGTTTATGTAATATACCCATTCGGACAGGCTGGCCATTTCACACGCCGCCCCGAGTTTTTCCAGCCGTTCAATGATGTGATTGTTCGAAAACGGATGATGGCGAACATAAATCTCGCCGACAATCCCTATCCGCGGCTTTTTGACGGACAAATCAAGTGCAATCGCGCTTAATCGCTCCGCCGCTGCCTCCATAAAGGCCTTTAGCGCCGAAAACTTCTCCCTGCCTTCTATCAGTCCGCACCACCGGCCGAGAAGCTCCCCGTAAACTTCCTGCGCCTCCTGTCCGCCCGCGTAAGGACGTATCCGTAAAATCGCCTTGTGCAGCAAATCCGCCCCAACCGCCGCCGTCCACATATCCTTCATCAGGGAAATCTCGCCCCTGCCTTTAAGACTTTTCGCAAACTCGCCGTAAAACCTCACGTCCTGGTTGGGCGAAATTATCGGCACTTCCGTCCTGCCTGCATTATTCAGCGCCATTCTCCCAAAACAACTGTACATCCCGAATCGGCAGGGCCCGCAGCCGCCCGGCATGAAAAACGCCGGCTTGTATCCGTCGCCGTTTCTTCCGATAGTCTCCAGCATCTCACCAAGCGTTATCGCGCAGGGCAGACACTCCTTACCGCTGGTAAAACGTCTGCCAAGGTTCAGTGTCTTCTCGTCCGCCTGCCTCATCACCTCTGCGGGCTGACCATAACCTCTGAAACAGGCCGCAATCCCATACGCAGTATCCCCCATATACGGACTGTAAAGCTTGTGTCCGCGGGTTAATTCCGGATTCGAACAGGATATTGC
>JBGSSG010000054.1:0-2583 GCA_041737185.1 Anaerohalosphaeraceae bacterium | reverse complement strand
CTTTTACGACGCATTTAACGGCGCCGGTGGCCAGGGCCTTTTTGGCAATGCCTTTGAGTTCGTCTCCCTGGCCGAGTTCTGCGGCAAATGCGATGACGTCATAGCCGTAGGTTTCTTTGAGCCATGGCAGGATGACACTCGTATCGAGACCTCCGCTGTAAGCGAGTACGACCTTTTCATTTTTTTGTTTTTTTGTCGGCATAGAACTATCCTATCAGCAGGTATAACTTTGTACAAATAAAGATTGAAGGAATAATTATAGAGTGGCGGATGTTGGTTGGCAAGAAGCAAATCAGCGGTTTTCGAGCAGGGGGCGCACGTCAAGTTTGCATTGCTGCATACATCCCTGCTAAAGCCCCAGCTTGGCGGCTTCGTCCTCAAGGCCGTAGCGCTTCATCTTCTTATAAAGCGTCGTGCGGTTGATTTGAAGCGCCGCGGCGGTATCCTGCCGGTTCCAGTGATGCATCTCCAGCGCCGCGCGCAGTATCGCGCGTTCGGGTCCTTCAAGGGACTGTTTCAGACTCGCGGGTTTGACATTGCCATCCTCGAATTTCAGGCACTGATTCACTACCGCAGGCGGCAGGTCGTCAACATCAATATAAGGCCCTTTGCTCAAAATAACCGCTCGCTCTATTACGTTTTCAAGCTCTCGCACATTGCCCGGCCAGGTGTATCTGGCAAGACACTGCATCGCCTTTTCCGTGATGCCGGCTTTATTCCTGTTGTGCGACCGGCAGAAATTTTTCAAAAAATGTTCGCTCAGCAGCGGTATATCCACCGGACGTTCGGCCAGCGTCGGTATGTGTATTACCACAACGTGTATTCGATAGTATAAGTCCTCCCGGAATTGGCCTCGGCGGACAAGCTCGGCCAGGTCGGTATTCGTGGCAAGCAGCACCCGCGTATCCACTGTTATCGTCCGGTTGCTGCCCACAGGCTCGAACTGGCGTTCCTGCAGCACTCGCAGCAGCTTAACCTGCATCGCCGCCGAGGCTGCCGATATCTCGTCCAGAAAAATTGTCCCTCCATCGGACGCCAGAAATTTGCCTTCCTTGTCGCGGATGGCTCCGGTAAAAGACCCCTTGACGTGTCCGAACAGTTCGCTTTCCATAAGCGTTTCAGGCAGCGCTCCGCAACTGACCTCAACAAACGGCTTGTCTTTCCTCGGCGAACGGTAGTGTATCGCCCGCGCAAGCAGACTTTTGCCCGTTCCGCTGGCTCCTTCCATCAGCACCGTCGTCTTACTGTCGGCTACCGCCTCTATCAAATCGAATATCCGCGCCATTTTGTAATCCTGGCTTATCACGTTCTCTATCCGGTACTTGTTCTCAAGCTGCCGGCGGAGCAGGCTGTTCTCCACTATCAGACGCTGCTGCTGTATCGCGCGCTCCACCGCCAGGCGAAGGTCGTCATCCACAATCGGCTTGGTCAGGTAATCGTAAGCTCCTTTCTTGATAGCCTCGACCGCGCTTTCTATCGTCCCGTAGCCGGTAATCATAATCACCACCGTACTGGGATAGTTTTCGCGAACTATGTCCAGCAGCCCAAAACCATCCCCGTCGGGCATCTGAACATCGGTAATCACAATCGATATGCTCTGCTCGGCCAGCCTTTGTCTGGCCTGGGCGATTGTCCTGGCGCCGACCGCGGTATAACCTTCCATACGCAGAAACTCGCACAGCGAATCCAAAATAATTGTGTCGTCATCGGCCACAAGAATGGCGCCTTTGTTCATATATTTATATCCTTTCCGCCGGCAGCCGCATCGCCCGGCAGATGCACGGTAAAAACGCTGCCGTTGGGCTGGGCCTGCGAAACGGTAATCGTGCCCCTGAATTTCTCAATAATATCCCTGCAAATGGCAAGGCCCAAACCGCTGCCTCTGCCTGCAGGCTTGGTTGTGAAAAAAGGCTGAAATATAGAATCTCTAAGCTGCTCCGGCACCCCCGGCCCGCTGTCTGTAAAGGCGATTTGCCACTCTCCCCCGTCCCTTGAGATACTGATATTCAATCGGCCCCGGCCATTCATCGCGTCCGCCGCGTTCTTTATAAGATTGCTGAACACCTGGAAAATGCTGTCGCCGCGGACCTGAAGCGCGGGACCCTCAAAACGTTTTTCAACTTGCACATCAATTTCGCGCAAAGCTCCTGACATCGACTCAATCGCCTCCGACAATATCCGGTCCAGCGGCGCCGACTCCATCGCGTTTATCCCGATACGCGAAAACTCCAGAAGCTCGCGGATTATACCCACCATTCGCGACAGTCCTGTTTGGCATTGGCCAAGATATTCTTTGGCCTTATCGGTGTTGCCCTGCTCAAGAACCCGCAGACTGAGGTTTATATACCGCAGTATCCCGTCTATCGGGTTATTTAGTTCATGGGCTACTTTCCCAGCCACTTTGCCTATCGCCGTCAGACGCTCCGTCTGGGCCAGTTCCTGCTCGAGGCTCACTTTTTCCGTAATGTCCTCAAGTGCCATCGCGCCACCCATAACTCGCCCTTGTCCCGCTTCTTTAATCGCCGTGCAGACCATATTCAGAAGAACAATGCCGCCGTCATCACGACGGTAGCGGACAGTCCC
>JBGSSG010000049.1:0-5686 GCA_041737185.1 Anaerohalosphaeraceae bacterium | reverse complement strand
TTGGAGAGATAAGCAACCTCTGTGCGAAATCGCTCCAACGGGTAACCCGCCAGGATGTCGGCAAGACATGGAACAGGTCTTTTGACCTGTCGCTGTCCGGTAATTCGTTTGTGCATAAGCTGAATTTTACCATGACGGCGATGGCAGAGAAGAAAGAGCCGTTCGGCGAAATGATTGCCGTCAGGGCAATGTCGGAACCCTTTACGACAACTGTGGCTGTGGAAAACGGCGTTTCGGGTACTGTAACTTCCCGGATTAACACGGTTTATTTGTTCGATTCAGCGATGGAGGATGTTTACCTGAGTATATCCGTATTTGAAGCGGCAACGAATATAAACGGCTTCAAAGAGATATTCAGGAATGAGGTCGCCATATATAAGACCGATGCGTCGCTGACTCCCGTGGACTTAAGCAGTATAAGCGGAAATTTTGAGAAGTTTGCAGGCAAGCTCGGCTTATCCGGCGAAGCCCTTAAAATTTCCAGCAGAACGGAATTGCCCCAGTGGGTTAAATCCGAGGGCATTCGGAATGTTCAGGTGGCCAATATATGCTCTGCGATAGCCTGCGAAGGCGCCTTAAATCCGGTTAGTTCGCTGTCAATCCCCGCAGCAGCGGTTCTTGAATTTCAGAAAAAGAGCGATTTAAAATTATATACCGCGGATGCTAAATTGGCAGCCAAGGAAGCTGCTCCGAATATCTTCCGACAGATTTCGAGTAATTGGGGCTGGAACCTGCCGAGTGCCGCTGTTGTCGGCGGCGGGGTAGCCGGTGGTATTGCGGTTGGCGGCGGTTTCGGCGGCGGCGGCGGCGGCGGCGGTGGTTCATCCACTCCTGCCAGTCCGTAGGCGTTCCTGGGAGAATTGTTGTATTGACGAAGGACGATTGACGATTGAAAAAAGTTTGTAGTTCGTAGTTCATAGGATTGAGCTTTAGTCCGTCAATCCTGAACGCTGAATTAACGAGGAATTTCAACCGAGAGCACTATAAATCTATTCCCTGATTGCAGCGGACGACGCGGCAGAAGAGGATTTTCGGTCGCTGCAATCAGGGAAATACGCCTGCCACAAGCTGGAGGTTTTGTGTGATGTCAAATAAGATTCCTGGTATTCCACATATCCTTGTGTTTGCCGTATCGGCGGTTTTATTCATAACAGGTTGCGGGCCGTCCGTATCATCGCCGGTGCAGATAGAAGAGTTTAAGAAAGCCGGGCCGGTCGGGCCGCCATCGGAGGCAGGCAGTCCGGAAATTCCTGAAAATCAGCCTGGTCCTTATCGTGTGATAAGCGGCGATATTCTTGAATTTCAACTGCCTGCGGCGCTGCGGGTTATTTCCGCCGATTTGTCGGAATGGCTTCGGCCGGTATATGGTCATAAGGATGTTGAGTCCTACCTGGTTCGCGTTGACGAGAAGGGCGATATCACTATGCCCATAGTCGGGAAGTTGGCCGTTGCGGGCAGAACGCTGGCCGAGGTGGAGTCTTCGACAATAAACGCCTATTATCCCAAGTATGTTGTAAATCCTCCGATGGTGGTTTGTGAAGTGAAGAAATACCAGAATGAGAGCGAGAGGATTTTCACTGTAATGGGCCTTGTGAACGACCCCAAGACATTTCCCTACCCCCCGGACGTGCAATACAATCTGATGGAGGCCCTGGCCTTTGCGGGCGGACTTGATATGGTTGCCGACCCCCGTTATGTAAAAATCTACAGGCAGAATACGGACGGTCATGTGCTCTCTGCCACGATAAGAGTCGGAGATAAATATTTTAACGATGCGTATGCGGTAATGATAAAACCCGGCGATGTCGTATATGTAGATCACACTTTCGGTACTCGCGTGAATAAGTTTATGTCTGACGTATTTCACATTACAGTGGGAGCGGATATTCGCGCCGACAGGGGTAACTGACATTTTGTAAAAGAGAATATGGACAAACAGATAACTGAAAACGGAGTTTCAAATCATACATCGCAGCAGGACGGCGTCCCGTCGCAGGAAAGCCTGTTGTATCTGGTTGTTCGTCATCGCTGGATTATTCTTTCCACCGTCGCATTATTTTTGCTGGGGGCGTTTCTTTATCTCCTGAAGGCCGTCCCGGTTTATACTTCTCAGTCGAGACTGTATGTTGAGCAGAGCGGTCCGAGGATTATCGGCGATTATGACGGCCTGATGATGGGTTCCAAGAATTACCTTTACACACAGGGCGAACTGCTGAGGTCGGCTCCTATTATTACAAGTGCGGCGGAGAACCCGCAGATAAAAAATTTCAGAACATTTGCCGGGGTGGACAGTGTATTCGCCCTGCTCAAGAAGAATTTAAGTGTCTCCATTGGCAAAAAGGACGACATTATCGTGGTGTCTTTTGATTCGCCATATCCCCAGGAAGCCGCCCGAGTGGTGAACGAGGTGGTCAATTCCTATATCGAATACCATTCAGTCCGCAAGAAAGACACTGTTTCCAAAGTGATGGATATTCTCGGGAAGGAAAAGGTCAAACGCGACAAGGAGCTGCTGGATAAGTTTCAGCAGATACTGGAATATACGAAAAAGAACGGCGTGGTATCCTTTGAGAACAAGGGGGAGCATTTTGTTTTTCAGAAATTAGCCAAACTGTCCGAGGCGTTAACCGATGCGCAGTTGTTCACCGTCAACGCGAAGGCGGATTATGACGCCGTCAGGGGAATGATTAATGACCCGGCTAAAGTAAAGCAGTTTGCCGCGGTTTTGCCGACGACGGGCGTTCGTGTATTTGTCAACGATATAGAGTCACAGGTCCGCTCTGAACTTAGAGCGGCTGAAACAGAGTTGAAGAACATAAGATACCATGTAACCGAAGACCATCCTTCCGTCAAGGCGATTCACGACCGAATTGAGCATATCAAAGGCGAGCTTGACAGGGATGCGAAGGAATTTGCCGATGCGTATCTGGAGGCGATGCGTCTGAAGTGGGAGACGGCGAAACAAAAAGAAAAAGAGCTTGAGGTTTCGTTTGGCGCACAGCGTGTCGAGACCGAGGATGTAGGCATTAAAGCGACTGAGTATTCGATACTGCAGTCCGAAATGAAGCGTGCGGAACGGATTTGCGAGATTCTCGACGACCGCATTAAGGAGCTAAGGGTTAACGATACGGAAGATACCGGGGCGCTTAACATAAGCATACTGGAGTTTGCTCATCCCGCCGACCGTCCGTCAAGGCCAAACAAGACGAGAATAATGTTAATGGCGTTATTGCTCGGTCTTATGTGCGGCGGCGGATTTGCCCTGATTCGCGATTTCACGGATTACCGCCTGCGTTCGCTGGTTGAGATATCAGATGTTCTCGGCGTTCCTGTTCTTGGTACGGTGCCGCGAATGTCAAAGGCAGCCGGAGCCGACTCCTGCGGGCGGAAGGTCCACCTTGAACCTTTATCTGTTGCCGCCGAGGCATATCGAACGATACGAACGGCTGTTATGTTCGGTAAACCCAAGGACCAGGCAAGAACTATCCTTATTACTTCGCCGGAGTCCGGCGACGGCAAGAGCACTCTTGTGAGCAATCTTGCCATCGCGATGGCGCAGGCGGGCCAGAAGACGCTTATAATCGACGCCGATTTCCGCAGACCCGTACAGCATACTATTTTCGGAATCGACAGGCAAAAGGGCTTATCGGGCGTACTTGCCCAGGCTATCAGCCTGGAAGATGCGATACAGGACAGCGGTATTGATGGGCTTGACGTGCTTGCCTGCGGACCGGAAGTGCCTAACCCGTCGGAATTATTCAGCAGCGAGGCGTTCACTGTGCTGCTTAAAAAGCTTGCTGAGAAATATGACCGTATCATTCTTGATTCTCCTCCGGTCGCCCCTGTTACCGACAGTCAGATTCTTTCTGCCGTGTGCGATATAACACTGCTGGTTCTCAGGGCGGAAAAATCCACGAGGAGGCACAGTCAGCAGGCGCGCGACGGCTTACTTGCTGTTGGAGGTCATATTCTGGGCGTAATTGTAAATGATATTTCAGCCGGATTAGGGCATTACGGTTATTCCAACTACGGCTATTATTCCAATAACGGCTATTACCGCAATGGTTCCGCCAAGGAGAATAAACAGGATTAACTCTCGGTAAGATTTTGTGGATGCGTTATTTTTGAAGAGTCTTTTGAACGCCGATAAATTCGATGCCAATGAACGAAAACAATCCGGATGGATGTAACGACGCGGTCGAGGAATCCGGGTTAGGGGGTTATGTTGATATCCATTGTCATTGTTTGCCTGCTCTTGACGATGGTCCGTCCACACTAAGCGAAGCCCTTGATTTGTGCAGGGCTTTGTCGGCTGACGGCGCCGCCTGTGTCGCAGCGACACCCCACCAGCTTGGTAGATATGACGGATGTAATAGCGCCGATTCGGTAAGAAATGCCGTTTCTGTTTTCAATAAAGAGTTAAGGAGTAACGATATACCTCTAACTATACTTGCGGGAGCGGACGTGAGGGTTGACGAGCGGATATGCCGGCTTCTTGAGGATGATAAAATACTCACGCTCGCCGACGGCGGGAAATATATCCTGCTTGAACTTCCTCATAATATTTTTATTGATATCGAGCCGCTGCTGGCGGATTTGTCGTCTATGGGCGTTTATGCCGTAATATCACATCCTGAGCGTCATCCGATTATTGCAAAAAAGCCTGATTTAATGCGTAAATGGCTTGAATATCCCGCGTATCTTCAGATAACAGCCGGCAGCCTGATGGGAGAATTCGGGATCGCCGCCGAAAAGTGTGCGTGGCATCTTTTGGACGCCGGATTGGTATCTGTTGTCGCGACGGACGCCCACGACCTAAGCGCCCGCAGGCCTTTGATGAAGGCCGCTTTTCATCGTATAAGCGACAGGTTCGGGGCGGAAATCGGTCGATTAATCTGCTTTACAAACCCTTTAAGGGTGGTCAAAGGTCTGGACGTTGTCCCGGCCGGCTTCAAACAGATATTAAACTGCAGTCGGAAATAACCGTTTATGGAAGATATCCGCCAGGCTTTTAAGGCAACAGACGCTTCTGTCAGCAGGTTCGATGCTGTAATAGAACGGTCGCTCATAGCTCTTCTGGCATTTATGCCTTTTGCGTTTGGAGCCAGGCGAGCCTGGAGCGAAGGGGTTGTAATAATAGTTTCGGGATTTATTTTTATCTGTTTTTTACTGAAGCTGGTATTTCATAATGAGCGGAAAATAGTTTGGAGTGCGGCGTATGTGCCGCTGGCGGTATTTCTGTTTCTTATATCGCTGCAGTTGATTCCATTGCCGGCGGTTTTAATCGGTCTTATTTCGCCGAATACCGCTGCGTTAAGAACGGAGCTTCTAAGCGGTTTGCCGGGGGCCGAGGCGCAACTGAAATCTATGCCGCTAAGCTTTTATCCGAACGCGACTGTTCACGATATTCGTATTGTGTTCTCAGCGGCAGTGGTATTCGTCGCAGTTCTGAATGTTTTTCGCAGCGCGCGTCAGATTAAACGCCTTTTGATGGCTATCTCGCTGATAGGCGGAGCGGTTGCCCTGATAACTATGATGCAGGACCTGTTCGGAAACGGCAAAATCTACTGGTTCGTATCTAATCCGTCTCCTGCGGCTCTTTCGGGGCCTTTTGTAAATCACAGTCATTATGCCCAGTTTATGAGCCTGTCGATAGGCGCCGCGATTGGATGGCTTTGCGTAAAAC
>JBGSSG010000036.1:0-2102 GCA_041737185.1 Anaerohalosphaeraceae bacterium | reverse complement strand
CGCTCGTCAATATCTTCGACAAGGATAAACAGGCAGGCGATAAACAATGCACGCAGGACTGCTGCTCGAAGACGAACCGGCAGCCGAAATGGCTCCGTGCCCTGCGTTATGGGTTTATAACACTGCCCGGCGATATTGGTCCTGCGATGCTGGCGGGTCTTGTGATAGCGGCGATTGTTTCGGCGGCGGTGCCGGATGATTATTTCGCCGTTTACCTTGTCGGAGGCGGGGGATTTCTGACGATGCTTGTGATGATGGCGGTGGGTATTCCGATGTACGTCTGCGCCACTGCCTCCGTGCCTATCGCGGCGGCCCTGATTGAAAAGGGTCTTAACCCCGGCGCGGCAATGGTGTTTCTTATAACGGGACCTGCCACCAACGCGGCATCTTTTACCACACTGTGGGCCGCCCTCGGTAAAAAGAGCGCGTTTTTATATCTTGTTTCAGTGGTGATATGCTCGCTTGCGGCGGGTTTGCTGCTGGACTGGCTGTATCGTGGGGTGCCCGGACAAGCCATCTGTTCGCACAAGATGCAGATGGCGGCCTGGGTAGAAAGTCTGTTTGCCCTTGTACTGCTGGCGGTGCTGGGTTGGGGGATTTTGACAAGGCTGAGAAAAAGAAAAGCGCAGTAATCCGCCGGCCTGACAGTATTTCTATTCTTTCCCATTACCGCCTGAATCGGCTGCTGTCAAAGAACCCTCGAATAAAAGGCCGGGGTCAAGACTGGCAATCAGGAAATCAGTCGCTCTTTGGCCGCTTTGCGCAAGCCCGGCAAGCTGCGCTTTGGTTGAATACCCTGATATTTTTGAAATTGCCGAATAATCATTTTGTTTCAGGCTCGTTTGGAGCATCTGTGCAAGGCCCTGGATTCCAAGCGGGCGATGAGCGTACTGCGGCTGGTTTTTCTGCGGCTCCGGTTTGAAATAAAATACAGGCATAACAAGGAGAATAATCCCCGCTGCCGATGCGGCAAAGACCAGGCAGGCAGAGGCAAATCGCCGACGCTGTACCGTGCCGGAGTTTATTGACTTGCCGGCAAAACGTCTTACCCGGCCGATGCTTTCCATATCCGGCTCAAAGCCGCCGCTAAAGGCATGCCGCAGGGCATGTGAAACCTCATAAAAAGATTTGCATCGCGGACACTGTTTGAGATGGTCTTTAACCTGTCCGGCAAGCTGCGTATTTTCATCCAGCGATTTTGACAATTTTATTTTGAAATGCCAGCACCACATAATCGTTTTCTTCTAAAAAGTGTTTGAGTTTGCGGCGTTCTGCCGACAGAAGTCCTGCAAAAAAGAAGTTTTCGAAAGTTTCTTGTGCAGCCTGCACCTTCCCCTGTGGAGCAGTACCTTTACCGAAACGCAGGTTTTGCCCATCGACTCTGCGATTTCCCCGATGCTCAGGCCGCAGCGGTATTTCAGCAGCAGGGCGTTGAATTGTTCGTCCGAAAGGCAGCGGCGGACGGTTTTCCAGAACTGCTCGGCGCTGTCGATGTTGTCGTTTATCTGGCTGGGGCCGGGCCTTGAAGAGACGGAAAAAATCGAAAGCGGCAGAAAGAATCGTCTGCTGCGAAGACGTGAACGCAGCTTGTTTATGGCTATTGAGAAAAGCCATCCCTCGAATGACCCTGTCCGTCGGAACTGGCGCAGATTGCGCCAGGCCGAAATCAGTGTTTCCTGCGCAAGGTCCTCGGCATCGGGCAGACGTCCTGTTCTGGCGTAAAAGAATCTGAGAATTTTTTTCTCATACCGGCTGACCAGATCGTTGAAAGAGACCTGACAGCCTCGGCAGGACTTATCAACCAATCGCTGTATATCATCGGTCTGGCCGCCGCGGTGTAAAGACGGCACAAATCCTGCAAGAGCGTGCCCGCCGCTCGCGGGAAGTCCGCAATTGGTTGTGTCCGAACAGGTCATATCCAGGAGGGGTTTGATTTATCCTCTTTCGTCGGCTTTTATTTTTTCATTCCAAAAGCGATGGTGAATTTTTGATACTTTATCCGAATCAAGACGGTTCTGTGCCGCCTTATCCAGCAGTTCAGCCAATTCCCTGCTGTCGTATGAAAAGCCTATAGAAAGAATGTTCTGGCCGGTTTCATTCTT
>JBGSSG010000033.1:0-2635 GCA_041737185.1 Anaerohalosphaeraceae bacterium | reverse complement strand
GCGGATACCAAACTCGGCGAACTCCTTTGCCATAGCCAGAGTAAGCGTCGCAACCGCCGCCTTGGCCGAGGCGTACAGCCCCGAACCTGCCGACCCGCCGGTATGCCCGGCAATGGAACCTGTGTTCACTATACAGCCCCTGCTTTGCTTAAGATGCTCAAGAGCAGCCTGCGTCGTGAAAAAAACGCTTTTGGTGTTCGTGGCGAAAACATCGTCAAAAAATTCCTCCGAGGCATCGGCGATATCCTCCCTGCCAAGCATCGTCCCTGCGTTGTTGACAAGCACATCAATCCCGCCTGCCCTGTCGGCAAACTCGCTTACCATTTTGGCCGTCTGGGCCTTGTCGCGCAGGTCCGCCCGCAGCATACAGCCGCCGGAAAGCTTTTTGACCTTTTCAAGCGTTTGTCCTGCTCCGTCTTCTGTTCGGAAGAAATGTACGCCCACAAAACAGCCCTGCTGCGCGAAAAGTTCCGCCGCCGCAGCCCCTATGCCGCTGCTTGCCCCTGTTATAAGTACCCGTTTGCCTTTTAAGTCCTCGAATCTCATCAAATATCCTCTGAAGGTTTGCCCGCTTACTGTTTCTTAACATCCAAAGGGCTGGCTGTCAATTATTGAACCCCAAAGGATTTCTTTTGAGGACTTTGCGTATCCTGACAGGTCTTTTCGATTTTACCCATTGTAAAAAAGCTCCGGGCCTGTTAAAATGCCTGTCTTTAACGGGGCGTGGCGCAGTTTGGCTAGCGCGCTTGACTGGGGGTCAAGAGGTCGCAGGTTCAAGTCCTGTCGCCCCGATTTTTGCCCCGCAGGGGCAAAAACAGAGTGGTGGAACAGGAGACAGAAGAGCAGGTGAAAAAGAATGGTAGATTTGGCGTAAAGTCTGTCGGAAAAACAAGACTTTAAAAAACCGGAATACAAAAATTTTTCCCATAAACCTGTTGCAGGCGTACCGATGAACGACTATAAGGTACGGTTTGTTTTCGACACAATATAGTCTTTTTTGGGACTTTTGAATATGATACTAACGCAAATACTTCAGCCAAGTTGTATCAAGGCTCCGCTGGCAAGTAAAGACAAAGACTCAGCAATTGAAGAGTTGGTAAACGTGCTGGCAGCCGCCGGACAGGTTAACAACGCCAACGCAGCCATCGAGGCGGTTATGGCTCGAGAACAGACCCGCAGTACGGGAATCGGTTCCGGAATAGCAATCCCGCACGGCAAAACATCGGCAGTCAAAGAACTTGTAATGGCTGTCGGCATTGCCGCCGAGCCGATAGAATTTGAAAGCATTGACAACAAACCCGTGAGCATACTTGTAATGCTGATAAGCCCGCCCGAAAAAACAGGCCCGCACATCCAGGCCCTTGCGAGAATAAGCAGGCTGCTGCTGGATGAACAATTCAAAAGCAAGCTTGAAAAGGCGGGCTCGCCCGAGGAAGTTTACGAACTTATCAGCAGCAAAGAAACCGAGTAAGCCCGGCACGCCCAAAGCTCCCGATAATCGCTCCGGCAGCTTTCAGGAGAGATAGTCTTTTCTTACTGGGTCTTTTCCCAGAGAACCATACCGGGCTCATAAGGTTCAACAAGGTCTTCATGGAAAGGAACTATGCGCAAGGAAAACCCGTGCTGTCCTGATGTCTGGCACGGAATGATTCCCTCGAAAACGGCGATGCCGTCAGGGTCGATAGAATTTTCGGTATATTGCATTGCAGAGACTCGGCCGTTCTGGATACGACCCGCAGAATCCACCTGTCCGAAATAAATCTGGACAGAAACATCCGACGGTTTCAGCCGGCCAAGCCGAGCCCTCGCGGAAATCTTGAATTCCGAACCGACCCAAAGCGCCAGCGGCTGCCCGTTCCAGGAAACAAAGTCCTTCTCATCGCCCGAACGCACCTTCACGTCAACAAAGGCCAAATCCTGCCAGGCGCTTCTTGTCGCAACCTTCCATCTTGACAGGGCACGAATTCGCTCCATAGAATCGGAAGTCAGTTCCTCCCACTTGCTCGCTGCCGGATTATAAAATTTACGCGTGTATTCGGCAACCATTCTGCTGGTGTTAAACCGGGGGGCGCACCATTTAATGGTGTTTTTCATCCGTCGTATCCAGCCGCGAGGCAGGCGGTCTTTGGCCCGCGAGTAGAACAACGGAACGACTTCCTGTTCGAGCATATTGAAAATGGCCTGGGATTCGACCTGGTCCTGATACGACAGGTCGTCGTATTCTTCTCCGGCCCCGACAATCCAGCCGCCGTCGGGAATGTATCCTTCACACCACCATCCGTCCAGAGTGCTCATATTCAGAATACCGTTGATGGCTGCCTTCATACCGCTGGTGCCGCTGGCTTCCATCGGCCTGCGCGGATTGTTCAGCCACAGATCGACGCCCTGAACGAGGTATCGTGCGATATCCATATCGTAGTCTTCGAGGAAGATAAGTCTTTTTCGAATTGACGGATTTTCCTCGGCAAAATGCACAATCTGGCGTATAATATCCTTGCCGGCGGTATCGCGAGGATGCGCTTTACCGGAAAAGATAAATTGTACCGGCGTATCGGCGCTGCCCAGAAGCTTTATCAGCCTTTGCGGTTCGCGCAAAAGCAGATTGCCTCGCTTGTACGTCGCGAATCGGCGACCG
>JBGSSG010000346.1:0-1914 GCA_041737185.1 Anaerohalosphaeraceae bacterium | reverse complement strand
TTACGGATGATGTGAGGAAATTCCCCAGGCCTTTCTGTGATTACGCAGGCCAGCTTGCCGGCAGAAGTATGCTCGTTAAAAAGACGACGGTGCTGCCTGTCGAGTGTATTGTACGCGGATACTTAGCCGGCTCGGGATGGAAAGAGTATCAAAAACAGGGAACGGTCTGCGGGATTAAACTGCCCGCGGGACTCAAACAGTGTGAAAAACTCGCCGAGCCTCTGTTCACGCCGTCCACCAAGGCCGAGCAGGGCACGCACGATGAAAATATCAGTTTTGAGCAGACGGCAAAGATATTGGGCGAAAAAAGAGCTGCCTATATCCGGGACAAGAGCATAGAGATATTCAAAAAGGCCGGCGACTACGCCAATTCGAAGGGCATAATCCTTGCCGATACAAAATTCGAGTGGGGGGAGATTGACGGGCGGATTATACTGATTGACGAAGCGCTTACGCCCGACTCGTCGCGGTTCTGGCCGGCCGACAAGTACCAGCCCGGACAAGACCAGGAAAGCTTCGACAAACAGTTCGTTCGCAATTACCTTGAGAATATCAACTTTAATAAATCCGGCCCTGGGGTGGAACTTCCGCAGGATATCGTCGCAAAGACAAGCGCAAAGTACATCGAAGCGTATGAACGCCTGACGGGCCGGAAGTGGATATTTTCCTAAAAGGGGCACAGCCGCCAGGGCAAACGCATCTAAATTTTGTCGCCAATTCAGGTTAATTCCTGCCGCAGTCCGATAACTTCTGTATGAAACCTTATATTATTGCCATATAGGAGTTTACGATGAGCAACGCATTACTGGATTACTTTTCGGATATGCCCGATCCCCGTGTTGAAAGAACAAAACTGCACAAATTGGAAGATATTTTGGCCATCACCATTTGTGCGGTTATCTGTGGGGCCGAAGGATGGAATGAAATTGAATTGTTTGGCCAAAGTAAAGAGCGGTGGCTCAAGACATTTTTGGAATTGCCCAACGGCATACCTTCACATGACACCTTTGCTCGTGTGATTTCTTCGATAAAACCGGATGCCTTTGAAGAACGTTTTCAGAAATGGATACAGGCTCTGGCTCAAAATACAGGCGAAAAAATAATAGCGATTGACGGCAAAACCTTGCGAAGGTCATTTGACACAGCCAACGGCAAGGCGGCGATTCACATGGTAAGCGCATGGGCATGCGAGAATAAAATGGTCTTCGGCCAAGTCGCCACAGATGAAAAAAGCAATGAAATCACGGCTATTCCCAAATTGCTTGAAATGCTGGTTTTAGAGGGTTCTGTGGTAACTATAGATGCAATGGGCTGTCAGAAAAAGATTGCCGAAAAGATTATTGACGGCGGCGGCGATTATATATTCAGTCTCAAAGGCAATCACGGCACATTGCATGAGGAAGTCAAATTGTTTATGGATGATGCCATTACCAACAACAGCGGCTATGACTACAGTAGCGACACTAACGGCGACCACGGCCGCATCGAAACACGGAGAGTATGGTATAGTCAGGATGTCCAATGGATGGCCGACAAAGAGGACTGGCCGGGTTTGTCGAGCCTGATAGCAGTTGAATCGCAAAGGATTGTGGGCGATAAAACTACTGTGGAGAGGCGTTATTTTATCAGCAGTCTTTCCGCAAGAGACGCAAAGTCGATAGGACAGATGATTCGCGGGCATTGGGGCATTGAAAACCGGCTTCATTGGAGGCTTGATGTTAGTTTTGGGGAAGATAACTGCCGTATTCGCAAGGACTTCGGGGCGGAGAATTTTTCTCGGTTACGTCGGATAGCCCTGAACTTGTTAAAACTGGAGAAAACCTTAAAACGCGGCATAAAAGCCAAACAGCATAAGGCTGGCTGGGATGAGCAATATATGTTAAAAGTGTTACGAATTTAGATGCGTTTGCCCTG
>JBGSSG010000382.1:0-2571 GCA_041737185.1 Anaerohalosphaeraceae bacterium | reverse complement strand
CATGATTGTTCCTCTTGGTATTCTACTTCGAATCCAAATCTTCTCCGCCTTTCAGATATTTGGCCATCTGGCTGTCGAACTCAGAAATATATTCTTTATCCTGTCGGACACGGAACCGCTCGTAAACGTCTTCGGCCTTTTTTGTTGCCTTTTCATGTGAAATCTTTCCTTTCCCATCAAGTACCTTACGCCGATTGTTCTTAAGGAAGGTATCGGTTTCTTTAAGCCAATCCGTCATACTCATCACCACTTCATCTTCCGCCATCAATTCAGCATAGTCAATGAACATCGTAACGATGCGATTCAGGCGTGCGAGTTCTTTTTCATTGAGAAAATTCTTGGCTATCGACACATCCCGCTTGATGATTTTGCCGTCCGGCGCAGCGGCCCATGTTGTTAATCCCATCGTTGGGTGGTCAAGGTTCACACGCTCTGCGATAAGCTCAGCGGCGGTTTTACCCGTTATTGCAAAGTGGAGTTTGTTCTGAATGAAAGAATAAAACTCTCTTGTCATTTCGCTGTTCTTATCATAGTCGCAGCTGCACTGTTCAAAAATATCTGCTATCTTCTGATATGCCCGCCGTTCGCTGGCCCGAATCTCGCGAATACGCTCAAGCAATTCATCAAAGTAGTCGCGCCCGAACGGCCTTCCGTTTTTCAGCATTTCATCATTAAGGACAAAACCCTTCCGAATATATTCTTCCAGCGTTTTAGTTGCCCATTGACGAAAACATGTTGCCTTTTTAGAGTTAACACGATAGCCGACCGCAATCACCATATCCAAATTGTAAAGGCGGACCCTGCGATTAACTTGGCGACGTCCCTCGGTTTGAACTATTAAGAAATCCTTAATAGTTGCCTCTGCCGAAAGCTCCCCCTCATCAAGGATATTCTTGATATGGATATTGATATTGGCGACCGTCGTGTCGAAAAGTTCAGCAATTGCTTTTTGCGGCATCCAGAACGTTTCATTTTCAAAACGCACATTGATGGCTACTTGGCCGTCGTCGGTACGGTATAGTAAAATTTTCCCATTAAATTTGGACATTCGGATCCACCCTATCGTTTAAGAGAGTTGGTCAATGACCTTTCCCACCGCAGCCGGTGCGACCTGGTGTGCCCATTGGCCGTCTTTGCACAGGGCTTGGCCGAGTTTTTCGAGCAAGACGAATCGGGGCCATTGATCGACGGCTTTTTTGTCGCGTTTGAGCAGGTCGAGCAGGGTGTCAGCGGGCAAAGTGGCCGGGATGCGTGTGGGTTGGCCGAGTTTTTCCAGCAGGCGGCCAATACGTGCCAGCCGGTCGTCGGCGACAAGCCCCATTTCTTTTTCGAGCAGGCCGGCGGCGATCATGCCGACGGCGACCGCCTCGCCGTGCAGCAGTTCAAAGCGGCTGGCCGATTCGACGGCGTGGCCGAGAGTATGGCCGTAATTGAGAATGCGGCGTTTATTCTTTTCCGTGGGGTCTTCGGCGACGACGTCGGCCTTGATGCGGCAGTTTTCAAATGCAATATGTTCCAGCACACGAATATCGCGTGACAGGATCGCCTCGATGTGCGTTTCGAGATACTCAAAATATTTTGCGTCGGCAATCGCGGCGTGTTTGACCGACTCGACCAGTCCGGCGCGATACTGACGGTCATCGAGTGTCGCCAGAGTCTTGACATCGATAAAGACTGCCGCGGGCTGCCAGAAACAGCCAAATGCGTTTTTGCTCTGCGTGCTGTCTATGCCGGTCTTGCCGCCGACGCTCGAGTCGGCCTGTGCGACGGTGGTGGTGGGAATCTGGATGACGGGCACGCCGCGTTTGTAGATGGCGGCGGCAAAGCCCGCGATATCGCCGACGGTTCCGCCGCCGAGTGCGACGACGATGCTGTCCCGCCCCAAAAACGCCTGCTCCATCTGTTCGAGGATGGCGGTGATGGTTTGGATATATTTGGAGCCTTCGCCCGGCGGATCGATGATGTAGGTTGCCGCAGTGCGCTCGGCCAGTAATTGTTTAACCCACCCGGCTTTGACGACGTTGGCATCGGTGACCAAAAACGGTTTGTGTGTGGGCCATTGTGTTTCGATGGTCGTCCACAGTGAGGTTAGAAAACCCGCTCCGATATGAATCGGATAGTGGCTTTCCGGCACAGCGCCAACCGTGACATTAAGAATTTTTTGAGCGGCATTGCCCATTATGATTTTTCCTTTTACTCTCTTATTTCCAATCCGTGTAAATCCGTGTCATCCGTGGTTTATTTTTTGGCCTCAGTAGCGTATCACGCTATGGATACGATGCGATTTTAATTTGTCCCGTCCGACCAGTCCGGTCAGTTCGATCAGAAATGTCAGTCCCGCGATGTTGGCGTTGAGCGATTCGATCAGTTCACATGCCGCGGCCATCGTGCCGCCGGTGGCCAGCAGGTCATCGACCATCAGCACACGAGACCCCGGATGCACGGCGTCGCGATGCACCTCGATGGTGTCCTGGCCGTATTCGAGGTCGTAGCAGACCTGTGCGGTCTGCCAGGGCAGTTTGCCCTGTTTTCGGATGGGGACAAAGCCGGCCCCCAGCGCCTGCGCGACCG
>JBGSSG010000358.1:0-2035 GCA_041737185.1 Anaerohalosphaeraceae bacterium | reverse complement strand
TGCAAAGGCTGACCGCGACATGATGCTCAAAGCCGCTCCTGCATACGTATTCGAGTAATGTCTGGAGATTTTCAATCTTCATCACACCGTAGCCGCCGAAGGTATCGAGCTTGTCATTGGTGAACTGCCCCTGGCCGACGTAGCAGCTTATCAGGCCGTTGACGTCGTCGGTTGTGGCTCTGCAGAAGGTCGCAGTACCGGCGGCGATGCGTCCAGCCACCGTGCCGTAGGTGTTATCCTTTCCGACCGTACCGGCGATGATTTCCTGGTAATCCATCGACGCCTTCTCAAAAAAGGAAATCGGCAGGTTGCTGCAGTGGAAAAGCACGCACTTGTCGGGGTCGTCGCCGTAGTTGTTGTTCCAGTCCAGCAGCGCAGCGGGCGTTTGGCCGGCCAGTCTGAGCACATACATCGCCAGAAGACCCGTTATATCAACCTCGCAGGCGCTTGGCAGAAGCGACTGGCTCATCATACTCATCAGCGTACAGGGCACCACGCCGAAAAATTCCTCCATCGCGGTCCAGCACTGAATGGCCGTACCGACAAGGCCCAGGTCCTTTACCCAGTTGTCGATGACGTATCCGAATTTGGCCATTTTCAAAAGAGCGTCATCGGGGACATTTTTTGTACCGACGTACTTTTTAATCGAGGCGAGTTTTTGTTTTACGCCGGAGTTGGTGTCGCTTAACTTTCCGACCCTGCCGAAAATCTCAAAAAGGTCGATAGGCTCGACGGAAATCCCGGCGGCCTCGAGAATTTTTTCGCTGTATCGGACGGTATTGAAGGCGGCGGGTCTTGCTCCGATTGCGCCGAAACGAACATTCTTCAATCCCTTTACAATCCGGCAGACCGCGGCGAAATCGTCCAGTTCCGCCTTGAACTCTTTTGACTTCACCGAAACGGTGTGTGATTTGGTAATGGTGAACGGGATTTGCGCCTGCGAAAGATTGTTGCAGACGCTGATTTTGCCGCAGAAGGAATCCCGCCGGTGTTTTATAGTCATTTTTGCGGCGGCGTCGGGTTCCGCCTGAATAAGAATCGGGACGGCAAGGCCGCTTCGGCGAATGGCCTGAAGGACGCCCTTTTCGTCGCCGAAGTTAGGCAGTGTAACGACGATGCCGTCGATTTTATCGGCGCTGCGTTTGAAAAGATCGGCGCATTTGTCCGCGTCAGACAGCGTTTCAACGGCGCCGAAAGCGGTTTCCTTTACAGACAGCGCGACCGCACCGTACCCGTTTTTTTCAAGAACATCGAGGATGTCCTTTCTTCCCTCTCCTGCAAGCTGGCCGGGGAAAAAACCGCGGTTGCCTACGATGATACCGAAATTCATTTTGTTCATAATTGTTTTCATTTCTTTTGTCCGTAATATGCGTTTTTCCCGTGTTTTCTGAAAAAATGTTTATCAAGAAGTGTCTTGCTTATTCCCTTTGCGCCGCCGTCAATCTGAACGGTCTTTTGTGCCATCGCGGCGACTTGTTCGAGAACGAACGCGTTTTCCACCGCGGCGGCGGGGTCTTTCCCCCAGGTGAACGGGCCATGTCCTGCGACGAGAACCGCCGGGGTCTGCAGGCAGTCAAGATTTTTGAATCGCCGGACGATTACCCTGCCGGTGTTAAGCTCATAATCGTTTTGTATTTCCTTTGCGCCGAGTTCATCGGTAAGGGGAACTGGGCCGTAAAAATAATCGGCGTGTGTGGTACCGAGGCAGGGTATTTCCCTGCACGCCTGTGCCCAGACGGTCGCCGCGGGGGAATGAGTATGGCAAATCCCGCCGATATTTTCAAAGCTGCGGTACAGTTCAAGATGGGTGGGGGTATCGGAAGAAGGGCGAAGATTACCTTCGACCGTCCTGCCGTCGAGGTCCACCAGGACGATATGCCGGGGTTCAAGCCGGTCGTATTCAATGCCGCTGGGTTTAATGGCCACGATACCGTTTTTTCGGTCGATGCCGCTGACATTTCCCCAGGTCAGAATCACCAGGCCGTGTTTTACCAGGTACAGATTGGCGCTGCAAACCTGTGCTTTCAAATCTTCG
>JBGSSG010000300.1:0-17851 GCA_041737185.1 Anaerohalosphaeraceae bacterium | reverse complement strand
AGTTGAGTATGTTCGTGATTTTTTCCCAGACTAACTGCGTCGGAACGTTGGCGATATTATGTGCCGGTTCGCTGCTTTCAACGGCACTGCCTCTTTCCCCCGACTCGATGGCGGCAAAGGCGTTCGGTTTTCCGTAAGGCGCTACCCGCGAGGGATTTGTCGGGCCGAAAATGATGACCGTTGGAATGTCAAGGACAGCGGCAATATGGCCCGGGCCGGTGTCATTGGAAAGGACAAGCGAGGCGTTTTTCAGCAGAGCGATAAGTTCAGGAATGTCAGTTTTGCCGGCAAGGCTGACGACGGGTGTTTTGGCGTTTTTGACAATTCGGTCAATTATGGGTTTTTCCGAGGCGGCGCCGACAGCGACGACGGCAAGGCCTTTTTCTTTTGCCAGACGCTCGGCGATATCCGCGAATCGTTCAGTCGGCCAGCATTTGTAGTCCTGTGCGGAGCCGGGTACAAGTACGGCATATTTTCGGTCGGCAAGGCCAAGAGCGGCGAGTTTTTCGCCAATAGTCCGTACAGCAGTCTGAGGTGGTGTTAATGAGACGGCGACAGTAAGTTTTGCGGCGCCGGCGGCTGCGGCGATTTTGTTATAGTAATCAATCAGGTGGTTTGCATCGGGGGGGCTGACGCGATTTGTGTAGAACAATGTCGCGCCTTCCCGCGCAATGCTCATACCGAAGCGCCGGCTGCTGCCCGTGCACAAAGAGAATAAGGCGGTGCGGAACAGGCCCTGAAGGTCGAGAACGAGGTCGAATTTGCGGCTGCGAAGCGTTTTTAAGAACTCAAGAAGAGATTTCAGGGCGGCGGGGCTTTTGTACCATCGGCCGAGGAGTTTTCGGTCAAAGATGATAATTTCATCGAGCCCCTGTGCGCATCGCAGCAGCGGGGCGAATTCGGCCCGTACCAGCCAGCTTATCCGGGCATCGGCGAAAGAGGCCCGCAGAGAAGCAAGCACAGGCAGGGCAAGGGCGATGTCGCCCATAGCGGAAGGCTTTATAATAAGGATATTCCCGCGATTTTCGACGCTGCTTTTCGACATTTTCATTCCGTTCGGGACTTTGCGGAGTTTCGAGGCATTGTACGATAAAGGATACGAATTTGTAAATAAGATGATTCTTTTTCTTTTCAAAAAATTGACGATGGGCCTGGCCGGCAGTTGACATTTGGCCCCGCCGGGAGTAACCTGTCGGATAATAAACCTGTCGGCAGAGACCTCTTTCAAAAAACGGGACCGTCCAAAAATTTGCGGAAAGGATGGGGTAATGACAAAACAAAGCTTATCCTCCTATATGCGGGAACATCTCGATGAGATAGGCAGAAAGCGTGAGCCGGGACCTTATGTGACAATATCCCGTCAGTACGGCTGCGACGGCTATGAATTCGGGACGCTGCTGGTGGAAAAACTCAACGAGCGGGATGAGCAGAAGCGGTGGAAGCTGTATTTCAAGGAGATGCTAAAACAGCTTGCCGAGGACACCGGCCTTACGGAGGAGATTATTGAAAAGGAACGGCTTTCCAAGCCGAGCCTGCTTCGAGATTTTATGCGGGGTTTAACGCGGACGAGCATACCGGACGGCTATGAGATTCGCAAAAGCATAACGCTAATGGTGCGGACGGCGGCTTTTGAGGGTTATACCGTGATAATCGGCCAGGGCGGGACTTCGGCGACGGTTGATATTGACAACGGGCTAAGTATCAGGCTTGAAGGGCCGAAAGACTGGCGGTTGGTCCGTGTAAGCGTCCGAGAGAAGTTGAGCAAAGCGCAGGCCGCAGCACGAATAGAGGAGATTGATAACCAGCGCAGCAGCCTGAGGCGGATTTATGAGCAGCAAAATCCACGTGAGCCTGCATTTAACCTTTTGTTTGACAACAGTATGTTTTCGAAGGAACAGATTGTCGAGCAGACGCTTTTGGCGATGGAACAGAAGAATCTGATACCGAAAAAGGCCGGTGCACCGGCCTGAAAGGCGGAAAATGGAACTGGTAAAACAGGTAAAACAGGCTGAGCAGCAGTCGAAAGAGATAATAGAAAAGGCCCGCAGGGAAATGGCCCTGATAGCTGAAAAAAACAAGCAGGAACGACAGGAAAGTCTGAAGGAAGCCGGGCAGCATCGCCAAAAGGCGATAGATGAGGCCGTCAAAAAAGCCGAACAGCAGGCCCAGGCCCGGCTTGCAGAGCTTAAAGAAAAGGCCCGTCAGGAACGGGAAAAGCTTGAGCAGCAGTGCAGGCCAAAAATGGACAACACGGCAGATAATCTGATAAGGCGTCTCCAGGAATAGACGAATTATCCAAAAGAATTGGAAAAAGAGTTTGCAATAAAGGCTCTAATTGTCAGAATAAATCCCCGATAATAATACTACAGCGCAAATAATCTTTGTAACGATGCTATGTTAAAAATCCTAAGCACTAAATTCTAAATCCTAAACAAACTCTAAATCCAAATGACCAAAAATCCAAACAGCTCGAAGTTGCTGACGTGCGATTCTTGTTTTGAAAATTGGGATTTTGAACATTTGATATTGTTTAGGGTTTAGGATTTAGATATTAGAATTTCGAGTTTAAGTCGATATAGATGAATAACTTGTGAACAATACAATAATCGCTTATTCGCGCTGTGGTGATAATTTAAGGATTGTATAGGCCGCTAATGGCGATAGTCCGGATGAAGAAGGTTATGCTGGCGGTACACCGCAGTCAGGTGGAGCAGATGTTGTCTGCCCTGCAGGAGGCGGGGATAATGCAGGTGCTGGATGCCGAGCGTGCAATGGTCAGCAAGGAATGGCCTGAGCTTGAGGTTGAGGTCAGGCGTCCGAAGGAAATCGAGGAGCTTGTGGGTCGGCTTGGGCGGGCGACAGGATTCCTGAAGGCATTTTCGTGTAAGAAAGGCTTTTCCCTGTTCGAGGCTCCTGCCGGTATCACGGAAAAAAGCTATTCCCAGGTGGTACTTGGCGACGAGGCGCTGGCGATGCTTGGAAATGTCGATGGCCTGATGGGCAGACAGGAAAAGCTGTTTTCAAGTGCAGCGGCCCTTGAGAACCAAATACAGCGTCTAAGGCCCTGGCGCGGGCTTTCCGGCAGTCTGGAAGAGTTGAACGAACTTTCCTCGGCCAGTTGCCTTGCCGGTCTTATCCCTGTTCAGCACTTCCAACAGGCCTGTGACGAGCTTGTCGAAGTCGGCGCGGCGGTCGAGACGGCAGGAGCCGACCAGGCACGGGCTGCCTGTATTGTCGTATGCCTGCCGGAAAATCTTGCCCAGGTACAGAAGATACTTCGGTCAATGGAGTTTGAGGCGGTAAGTTTTGAGGGCTTAAAAGGCACAGCGGCCCAGAATCTGCAGCAGCGTCAAAACGAACTTGATGAAACAAAGCGGCAACTGGCAGGTTCAATCAGAACTGAAGCGACCGAGCTTGCCGGTCAAAAACTGAAACTTGAAATTTTGTACGACCACTATTCGAACCTTTTGAACCGTCAGCAGGTACAGGCCAATGCCCCAGCCACGGGACATGCGGTCTTTCTGGAGGGGTGGGTCAAGGCCGAAGACTACGCCGTTCTTGCCGAAATCGCCGGCAGGTTCGACGGAGCGGACCTTGCCGAGATACCTGTGGCCCAGGACGAGGAAGTACCGGTTGAGATAAAGAATGCCGCAGCGGTTCGGCCGTTTGAGTCGGTAACGCGTCTTTATGGGATGCCGCTGCCGAGTTCGGTGGACCCGACGGTGTTTTTGGCGCCATTTTTCGCGATATTTTTCGGTCTGTGTGTGGCCGATGTCGGGTATGGATTGATTATGGTGGCGATACTGGCCTGGGCGCTGAAGAAAACCCACGGGGACAAAAAAATACTCTGGATGCTATTGATTTGCGGAATCACGACATTTCTGGCTGGGGCCGTTACCGGAAGCTGGTTTGGGGACGCGATTACGGCGCTGCTTCCGGAAAACACCGCCATACGGTCGGCATTAAACGGGGCGCGCGAGAAGATAATGCTGTTTGACCCGATGACGCAGCCGATGAGGTTTTTCCTGCTGTCGCTGGGTCTGGGGTATTTCCAGATTCAATGCGGGTTGTTTATCGCGTTTCTTTCCAACTTGTTCAAAAAGGACATTGCTGCCGCTGTTTGCGACCAGTTAATATGGATTATTCATTTGAACAGCCTGCTGTGTCTGGGTCTGGCCAAAAGCGGCTATCTGCCGGCTTTTCTGGCAAAGCCCTGCGGAATCATCGCAATTTTAACATCGCTGAATATCCTGCTCTTTACGGTTCGCAGCGGGGGCTGGGGCGGAAGGCTTGGTCTGGGTTTTTATCAGCTTTTCAGCACGGTTTTTTATATGGGCGACGTTCTAAGCTACGCGCGTCTGATGGCGCTTGGTATGGTCGGCGCCGGCTTTGGAATGGCAGTCAACGTGATGGTCAAACTTTTTGCGCAGGTTCCGTATGTCGGGTGGCTGCTGGCCGGGGTGTGTTTTGTCGGTGGACATTTGTTCAATATCGCCCTGTCGATGCTGGGCGCGTTTGTTCATACGATGCGATTGCAGTTTGTGGAATTTTTCCCGAAATTTTTCGTCGGGGGCGGACATGATTTTATTCCTTTACAGAAGGAATACCGTCATATCCGGATAAAAAACTGACCCGGGAAAAGGTTTTCGGGACGGGACGGAAAATAATTTTAGCGTAAACAGGAAAGAAAGGATTTGATTATGCTGGAAATGATGGGTTTGACATTCGCCCTGGCAGGCGCTGCGCTGGCGGTATTTCTGTCCGGTATCGGCTCTGCGGTGGGTCTGGGAATCGCAAGCAAGAGCGCTACGGCGGTACTGAGCGAGAAGCCCGAACGCTACGGCATTTTGATGCTGATGGTGGTACTGCCCAGCACACAGGGCATTTACGGATTTGTCGTGGGCCTGTTCGTGATGATTAAGCTGAATATCTTCGCCGGGACCGTGGCCGCAGTAACGTGGTATCAGGGGCTGCAAATCCTGGTGGCGTGCCTGCCGGTGGCGATTGCCGGTTGGGTAAGCGGGATTCATCAGGGCAAGACCGGAGCGGCGGGCATTATGATGTCCGCCAAACGGCCCGAAATGGCGTTCAAGGCCGGCGTCGTCTTCGCGGCGATGATTGAGCTTTACGCGATTCTGGGTTTTTTGATTTCGCTGCTGATACTGATGCTTGGAATTAAGGTTGGCTGATTACCAAAACGGAATCCATACGCAAAAGCGGGATTGATTATGAACGCCGAACAGGTGGTAGAAAAGATATTGTCGCAGGCTCGCGGCGAGACAGAGAAGCTTCTTTCAGAGGCAAGGTTCAGGGCGGGCGATGAAAAGAGCCGGCTTGAAGAAGAGCTTTCGAAGTTTAACGCTCACACTCAAAAACTTGCCGAGCAGGCGGCACAGGACAAAACTTCGCGGATGCTGGCGGCGGAACGAATGTCGCAGGCTAAAGCACTTTTGGCGGCCAAAAACAGACTCTTTGACGAGTTGTTTGAGTGTGTGCGCGGCAAGATAGAAAATCTTGACGCCGGCCGGTACGCCGAGCTGATAGCCGGTCTGCTGAAACGCGCTGCCGGTACAGGCGAAAAAGAGGTCATCATCGGAAAAAACGAAAATCGCATCGGGCCTGAACTTATCGGACGGGTCAACGGCGAGCTTGGCAGGCGGGCGCATCTGGAGCTTGCCGAGGTTCGGGCGGATATCGCCGGCGGGTTCATCCTTTCCTGCGGGAATGTCCGCGTGAACGCGAGTATCGAGGTTATAGTTGGGCAACTGCGGGAACAGACTGAAATAGAACTGGCCGGACAGCTTTTCGGGAATTAAAAGACTCTAACAAAAAGAAGTTTAGCCACAGAGTTCACAGAGGACACAGAGAAATGAATTTTAATAAAAACAGTGTAAATCCGTGTTAATCTGTGTCTTTTTCATTATGTTAGATGCTCTAAAAAATACGAGGCTTAAAAGACAGCGGATATGGCGACAGCAACTGACATAGAACCGGTTGTGGATTTTTACCGGTACCCGCCGGTAGGGGACGAAGATTGGCGCTACGCCTATCCTGCGGCGAAGGTACGCGCGCTTGAAACAACGATGCTCAGCAGAGCCGTACTGTCCGATATGGCCAACGCCGCGGATTTCGGCATCGCGGTCGAGGCGCTTTCGTCGGGCGAGTACGCGGTTTCTCCGCAGGCGACCGACCTGGAACTGGAGCAGATGCTGCTTGGTCGCAGGACCGCCGTGCGAGAGCTTTTCGCTGAACTGATGATTGATGCGGAAATAGCGGATATGATGCGGGCGAGGGAGGATTTTGCGAATATGCGTCTTGCGGTTCGCAGGCTTGTTACGGAAAGGCCAATCGGCCTGGACTACAGCAACGAGGGAAGCGTTTCCGCCGAGCAGTTTGAGGAAATACTGGAACAGGAAAACTATGACCTGCTGCCGGAGCATCTTCAGGATGCCGTCGAGGCGGCAGTGCTGGGGTATTACGAAAACAAGGACATTCGGCGGATTGACTATGGAATCGACCGAGTGGAGGCAGCCTGGCGTATCCGGCGTGCGATGGAAATCGAAAGCGAGTTCTGCCTTTCATACGCCAGGATATTAGTGGATTTGACGAACATTCGAACGATGCTTCGGCTGAAGCTGGCAGAAAGAGACGAAAAAGGATTTTTCCTGCCGGGAGGATTTGTGGATACGGACAAGTTCGCCACCGGGCTTGCGGCCGGGCTGGAAAATACGGCAAGTATCTTCTACGCGACGCCGTATTACGAGATGCTGGAAGAGGGCGTGCGTTATCTTCGCACGGAACAATCGTTTCTTAAGCTGGAACAGCAGTGCGAGGACTACGTAATGGGTTTTATGAAAAGCAGCCGGCAAATAGCGGCTGGGCCGCAGCCGGTGATAGCGTATTTTTTAATGAAAGAGGCCGAGATACGGGCGGTGAGAATGGTACTTGTCGGAAAAAAGGCCGGGCTTTCGCCCAGACTGATGCTCGACAGACTGGGAACCTGGCACGGCTAAAATTTAATAAAGAATAAGGAATTATGGAAGGCAAGGCGGCGGTAATCGGGAGTGCGGATTTTGTAATGCCCTTTGCGGCGCTTGGGCTTGACGCCTTCGCCGTCGAGACGAACTCGGCAAAGACGCAGGAAGCCGCGCGTATGATATTGAAAAAACGTTATGCGCTTGTGGTTGTGGCAGAGAACATAGCGGTGCAGGTTCAGCCTGTTTTTGAGGAAACGCTCAAAAAGGCGTCGCCCTGCGTTGTTATCGTGCCGTTCACGTCCGAACCGAGCGGCGTGGCGACAGAATCGCTCGGTCGGCTGTTAAAAATGGCCACGGGCATAAATATACTGACCTCATGATTAAAAAGGATGGACGATTTACGATTGAAGATGGACGATTGAAAAAAAACGATTACACAAACTCGGCGATCGCATTCTGCGCCAATCGTAAATCGTAAATCGACAATCGTCAATGAGGCAAAATTAACCGTCAGCACTATAGTTAAGGTACTAATAAGATGGCTGAGTCAGCAAAAGGAACGATTATCAAGGTAGCCGGCCCAGTAGTGGTCGCAGAAGGAATGGTCGGGGCGCGGATGTATGACGTCGTACGAGTCGGGCAGGAGAACCTTATCGGCGAGATAGTAGAGCTTCACGGCGACCGGGCGAGCATACAGGTTTATGAAGACACGGTCGGCATCGGGCCGGGCGAACAGGTGATAAACACCGGCGCGCCGCTAAGCGTCGAGCTTGGGCCGGGACTTATATCAAACATCTACGACGGCATACAGCGACCGTTAAGAGACCTGGTCGCATTGCAGGGAAATTACATCCTGCGGGGAAGCGACATGCCGGGCCTTAAACACGACGTAAAATGGCATTTCACTCCGACGGTTCAAAACGGCAGCGAGGTAAAGGCCGGCGATATTGTCGGATGGGTGCAGGAATCAACCCTGGTAGTCCACCGGATTATGATGGGTATATCCGGCAGGGTTAACGGCTTGAGAGAGGGGGACTTTACAATAGAGGAGACTATAGGCACTGTCGAAGGCGAAGGCGGGCAAAAAACGGAACTTCGGATGATGCAGAAATGGCCTGTTCGACGCCCCCGGCGTGTAAAAGAACGGCTCAATCCCAATCGTATTCTGCTTACCGGCCAGCGCGTTATAGACGCGTTTTTCCCGATTGCCAGGGGCGGCACCGCCTGCGTGCCCGGTCCGTTTGGAACGGGGAAAACAGTCGTTCAGCATCAGTTGGCAAAGTGGGTTGACGCGGACGTAGTGGTCTATGTGGGCTGCGGCGAGCGCGGCAACGAAATGACCGATGTGCTCAGGGAATTTCCGGAACTGAAGGACCCGCACAGCGGCCAGCCGCTGATGAAACGCGTGGTGCTTCTGGCAAATACATCCGATATGCCGGTGGCGGCCCGCGAAGCATCCGTTTATACGGGAATTACAATAGCGGAATACTACCGCGATATGGGTTATTCGGTGGCCTTAATGGCGGACAGCACAAGCCGATGGGCGGAGGCGATGCGCGAGATATCGACGCGTCTTGAGGAGATGCCCGCCGAAGAAGGATACCCGGCGTATCTTGGCGCACGGATAGCGTCGTTCTATGAGCGTTCGGGGCGTGTGGCCTGTCTGGGCAGTCCCGACCGCGAAGGCTCGCTTTCCATAATCGGGGCGGTAAGCCCTCCGGGCGGCGATTTGTCGGACTCGGTCGTACAGGCGACGCTGCACGTGGTAAAGGTGTTCTGGTCGCTGCAGGGCAGGCTTGCCCAGCAGAGGCATTTTCCAGCGATTGACTGGCTCACAAGCTATTCATTTTACAAGCAGTATCTTTCCGAGTGTTTCGATGACAAGGCCCGCGGCGCGGAATTTGCGAAAATGGTGCAGCAGGCGATGAATCTGCTCGAACAGGAGGCTCAACTTGTCGAGATTGTGCGGCTGGTCGGCGCCGAGGCCATAAGCGCAACAGACAGAATGGCCCTGGAGACGTCCAAGAGCATTCGCGAGGATTTTCTCCATCAGAACGCCTTTCACGCCGTCGATACCTACACCCCCATCGACAAACAGTACGATATGATGTCGCTCATTCTGCATTTTCATAGTCGCGGCCTTGAGGCGATAGAAAACGGCGTTGAGCCGGCAGAGCTTTTCAAGCTGACGGTGCGGGAGGATATCGCACGCGCAAAATACATCGATTACGCCGAGAAAGAAAAAATAACGTCGATTCGCAACAAGATAGACCAGCAGGTTCGCGGACTTTATGCGGGTCCTGAATCGGAACAAAAAGAACAGCCCGAGACAGCGGAGACGTCGGCGGGCGGTGCAAGCAAGCAGTAAAAGCTGCGGGAGTCTGTAATGCTGACAGAATATCAAACGGTATCGGAAATTTACGGGCCGCTGATGCTGGTCGAAGGCGTCCGGCAGGCCAAGTACGGACACATTGTGGACATACAGCTCGGCGACGGTTCAGTGCGGCACGGGCAGATACTCCAGGTCGATGCGGACAAGGCGCTTATCCAGGTCTTCGAGGGGACAGAAGGCGTAAATGTCGCCGACAGTACCGTGCGGTTTCTCGGCAGGCCTATGGAACTGGCGGTATCTCACGACCTGCTCGGCCGAGTGTTCACCGGTACGGGCCGGCCGAGGGACGCAGGGCCGGCGATTGTGCCGAAAAAGAAGCTCAACATCAACGGAAGCCCGATTAACCCCTACTCGCGAGACTATCCCAATGAGTTCATTCAGACGGGCATAAGCACAATCGACGGACTCAATCCGCTCGTGCGCGGGCAGAAGCTGCCTATATTTTCCGGCTCCGGACTGCCGCACGACCAGATTACCGCACAGATCTGCCGACAGGCAGCCGTCCGCGGCAAAGGCGAACAGTTCGCGGTGGTTTTCGCGGCGATGGGGATTACCTTTGAGGCCGCTCAGTTTTTCATCAACGACCTGACAGAGACCGGGGCTATTGAACGGGCGGCGCTGTTTATCAATCTGGCCAACGACCCTGCAATCGAGCGGATTGCGACGCCCCGCGTGGCCCTGACGGCTGCTGAATACCTTGCCTTCGACGAGGATATGCACGTGCTGGTGGTGCTCAACGATATGACCAATTACTGCGAAGCCCTGCGGGAAATAAGCGCGGCGCGAAAAGAGGTTCCGGGACGGCGTGGATATCCGGGCTACCTTTACACCGACCTTGCCACTATTTATGAACGTGCGGGCAGAATCAAGGGCAAAAAGGGTTCGATTACGATGGTTCCGGTGCTTACAATGCCGGAGGACGACAAGACTCATCCCGTGCCTGATTTGACCGGATACATCACGGAAGGCCAGATTATTCTTAGCCGGCCTCTGCACCGCAAGGCGATTTCGCCGCCGGTGGATGTGCTGCCGAGCCTGTCGCGTCTGAAGGATAAGGGCATCGGCGCCGGCAAGACACGGGAAGACCACGCCGATTTGTACAACCAGCTTTACGCGGCTTATGCAAGGGGCAAGGAGGCGCAGGAACTCGCCACGATACTTGGCGAGGCGGCGCTTTCGCAGGAGGACCAGAACTTTATGCGTTTTGCAAATGATTTTGAGGCCCGGTATATCAGTCAGGGCTATTATGAGAACCGCTCCATCGAACAGACTCTCGACCTGGGGTGGGAGCTTTTGAGTATGTTCGAAAACACAGAGCTTAAGCGAATCGACGTCAAGCTGATTGAAAAATATATGCCCCGGTTCCGCAAATCGGCAAAAGAGGGGCCGAAAGCCCCGGACGGACAGGAGAAACAATAGCCGATGTCGGCACAGCAAAACATAAACGCCACGCGAATGGAGTTGCTGCGGCTTCGGCGTCGCGTCGCTCTTGCTCAACGCGGGCACAAGCTGCTGGGCAACAAACGCGACGAGATAAGCAGGCGGATTGTGCAGATAGCGCGCAGCCTGCGGGAACTGCGTTCTTCGGTCGAGCGGGAGATTCTTGAGACGACAAGGCGTTTTTTGATGGCCAAGGCCACGATGGAGCCTGAGAACCTAAGGGCCGCTCTTGAAGTGCCGACAAAGAAATTCTTGCTTTCGATTTCGTTTACAAGCATAATGAGCGTCAAAGTGCCGCAGTTGTCAAAGGAAATTGAGGGAGATATTATCTGTTATGGCTTTGCAGCCACAAGCGGCGAACTGGATATTGCTTTACGCTCTCTTGAGCGTGTGTTTGACAATCTGATAGAACTGGCGCAAAAGGAAAAACAGGCGCAGCTTCTGGCCGCTGAACTTCAGCAGACCCGGCGTCGCGTCAACGTTCTCGAACACGTGCTGATTCCGGAGCTTAGCCAGACAATACGCTACATTTACAGCAAACTGGGCGAGGCGGAACGCGACAACATCAGCAGGCTGATGAAAATCGCAGATATGATTCGCACCTAAAGGGTGTACGTCAAGCTTGCAGGTAATCCGCTAAGAAACAAACTGGATTCCCGCCTTCGCGGGAATGAAGATATAAAGAGAAAGCGGGAATGACGACACACATAATCAACGGTTATGGAGTACTACGGAGATTTTTTATGTTGAAGAAATTCTTTTTCACTGCGATGATTTGTATGGTATTGGGATGTGTTTTGCAGGGGCAGCGAACAATGATTGATTTTAACGGCGGCTGGCTTTTCCAAAAAGGCGACGTCTCGCAGGGGTATGCGGCGGAGTTTGACGATTCGCTGTGGCAGACGGTTCGACTTCCGCACGACTGGGCGATAGAGGGGCCGTTTGACCCGAAAGGCGATGCGGATACCGGCAAGCTGCCGTGGAAAGGACAGGGGTGGTACCGCAGGCATTTTACCCTGGATGCCGCTGATAAGGGGAAAAAGGTATTTTTGGTTTTTGACGGCGTTATGGCGTTTCCAAAGGTCTGGATTAACGGCAGATTGGCGGGGCAGTGGGACTACGGGTACAACTCGTTTGTTATAGACGCGACGGAATTTGTGAATTTTGAGAAAGAGAATATTATTGCGGTAAGCGCCGATACTCGCCTGCACGGCAGCAGATGGTACCCCGGAGCGGGGATATACCGCAAAGTACGGATGATTTTGACCGACACCGTTCACATCCCCGTCTGGGGAACGTATATCACAACGCCTGCAGTCAAAGACAATCGCGCCGACGTACATATACGAACAGAGGTGGCAAATCAGGGCATAGGTACAGAGAGCGTGTCGATTGAAACAGAGATTGTAAGCCCCAAAGGCAGCCGGGTAGCACAGAAAACCAGAGAAGTACAAATTGAACCGGGGAAAAACTGCATATTCGACCAGACGCTCGATGTTAAAAATCCCGTTCGATGGGACATTGACAATCCCGTGCTTTACAGGGCTGTGAGCACAGTAAAAAAAGACGGCAAGGTGTGCGACATTTACAATACGGATTTTGGAATTCGCACGTTCAAGTTCACCGCTGACGACGGGTTTTGGCTGAACGGCAGGCGGGTCGGGCTTAAAGGGGTAGATCTACACCATGACCAGGGGCCTTTGGGGGCGGCGTTTTATCCGCGGGCGATGGAGCGGCAGCTTGAGATTATGAAGGATATGGGATGCAACGCGATACGCACCAGCCATAATGTGCCTGCGCCGGAACTGCTTGAATTGTGCGACAGGATGGGTTTTGTGGTGTTCGCGGAGGCGTTTGACAAGTGGGACGACAAGGCGGATTTCGCAGAGGGGATGGATTTTGCCGAGTTTGGGCGGCGGCAGATGCGCAATTTTATCCTGCGCGACCGTAATCATCCGAGCGTTGTGATTTGGAGCGTCGGCAACGAGATGGATGATATTCAGTTGGACAAAAAAGGCGGTTTTGAAAAGCTGAAAACTATGGTCGGATTTGTCCGCGAGTATGACCCGACGCGACCTGTAACAATGGCCTGCAACACCGACGGCGGCATAGCCAAAGGAAACTATAAATATTATGACGTTCACAGTTGGAACTACGGGCGAAGGTACGCAGCGGCGCACAAGGCCGAACCCAACAAACCTGCGCTGTGCAGCGAGTCAGCATCGGCGCTGAGTACCCGCGGCCATTATGAACTGCCGCACCCGAACAGGAAAGATGATTTTTCCGATTCGCTGCAGATAAGCTCATACGACCATCACGCCGCCAGTTGGGCCGAGATACCCGATGTGGATTTTATGTGGCTCGAACAGGACAAATTCGCCTGCGGGGAGTTTGTATGGACGGGCTTTGATTATCTGGGCGAGCCTACGCCGTATAACAGCGATTGGGCGAAAAAAAATAACTGTCCTGAAAAGGCGGCCAAGAATTCTTATTTCGGCATTGTGGATTTGTGCGGCATTCCCAAGGACAGGTTCTACCTTTACCGCAGCCACTGGGCGCAGGATAAAACTACTGTGCACATCCTGCCGCACTGGAACTGGGAAGGCTGGGAAGGCAAGAACGTGCCGGTGTATGTTTATACCAACGGCGATTCAGCCGAGCTTTTTATCAACGGCAAATCGCAGGGCAAAAAATCAAAACAGCCCGATTCAGACAACCCGATGGACCGATATCGTTTGCGCTGGGAGGATGCGACTTATCAGCCCGGTCAGCTTAAGGCCGTGGCCTATAAGGACGGCAAGCCCATCGGAGAGGCGGTAGTGAAAACGGCGGGCGAGCCTGCCAAAATAAAACTCACTGCCGACCGCGGTATTATAAACGCCGACGGAGAAGACCTTTCGTATGTTCTTGTTGAGCTTACGGACAAGGACGGTGTGCTCTGCCCGAAGGCGGATAATCTGATTCGGTTCAAAGTCGAAGGGTCTGCCGATATAGCGGGCATAGGCAACGGCAATCCGCAGTCGATTGAGCCTTTCAAGGCTGATTATCGCAGGCTGTTTTACGGCAAGGCGATGCTGATTGTGCGTTCACGTGAAAAACATTGCGGCAAAATCACAATCAGGGCGACCGCTGAAGGGCTGCCCGAATCGCAAATCATTATTGAAAGCAGGTAATTTTATTGGCCAGCCAGCCTGACGCCCTTTTCGCGCAGATACGCCTTCAGGTCTGGAATGGCGATGATGTTAAAGTGAAAGACTGAGGCGGCCAGCAGGATTGTCGCCCCCGCCTGTACTGCCTGAAGGAAATGCTCCATTTTCCCCGCCCCGCCTGATGCCACGATTTGGGCGGATGCGGCCTTGGCCATTGCCCGGATAATCGGCAAATCGTAGCCTGTTTTGGCCCCATCGCCTGCCTTGCTTGTGGGCAGTATCACGGGCACGCCGAAGCCGTCAACCTTTTTTGCCCATTCGAGGGCGTCGTATCCGGTCGCGGTGCGTCCGCCGTCGATATAGACTTCGTAGCCGCTGGGCAGCGAGGGGTTTCGGTCAACGTCGATGGCGACCGTAATTTTTCCCGGCCCGAATTTCTTTACCATTTGTTCGACCAGGGCGGGATTGCGGAACGCAGCGCTGCTGACGGAGATTTTGTCTGCGCCGGCGATTAAAACCGCTTCTGCGCTTTTAAGGTCGTTTATGCCTCCGCCTACGGTGAACGGCACAGTGGCTGCTTTTGCCACTTTTTTCACCACGTCAAGCATTGTGTTTCTGCCTTCGACGGTGGCGGTGATATCCAGCATCGCAAGCTCATCGGCGCCTGCCCGGCAGTAAGCGGCTGCGCATTCCACAGGGTCGCCGGCATCGCAGATATCAACAAAATGAACGCCTTTTACCACTCTGCCGTTCTGCATATCCAGACAGGGCATAATACGCACTTGCTTTGCCATTTGTCATCCTCTAAGATTCATATATACTTAAACGGCACTTTACCAAAGTACGGATATAATGACAAGCCCTGTTGTGCAATATACGCTTTTTCTCTTGACAAAGCCGCGGATGTAAGCATATATATGCCTGCGATTAAAATACCTGCGCGGGCGTAGTTCAGTGGTAGAACACCAGCTTCCCAAGCTGGCTGCGCCAGTTCGATTCTGGTCGCCCGCAGTTTACGATTTTCAATTTTCTATTTTCAATTTTCTATTTTCAATTTTCTATTTTAGACACGGATTTACACTGATTAACACGGATTTTTAATTCCTTATTCTGTGTTCTTGTTTTCTTATGCTCTTATGCCAGGTCGCTCTTACTCGTGCCTGAGCGATTCTATGGGGTCCATATTGGCGGCCTTGACCGCCGGGTAGAGACCAAAGGTTAGCCCGACCGCCGCGGAAATGCTGAATGACAACAGCATCGCCTCGGAGGTAATCACGGTGGGCATTTTTCCGAAATATGTAACCGCAATTGGAATGATTGCCCCCAGCGCCATCCCAAGCAGTCCCCCCGTCAGGGTCAACAGCAGCGTTTCCGACAAAAACTGAAACACGATGTCCTGTTTTTTTGCCCCCAAAGCCCGGCGAATGCCGATTTCGCGTGTGCGTTCGCTGACGGTTGCCAGCATAATGTTCATAATCCCGATACCGCCGACCAGCAGCGAGATGGCCGCGATGGAACCAAGCACGATGCTGAAGATGCGTTTGCTGCGAATGGCCTCTCGCAGCAGTTCGAGCGGCACGACGACCTGGTAATCCTGTTGTTTATGAAATCGCTGCAGTATTCCGTCCAAAACGTCCCGCGTGGGTAAAACACGTTCGATATTCGGGACCCTGACGGTGATCTCGCTTAATTCCACTTTTTCCCCCACCATTCCCGTGGAGCCGCCGAATTGAATGGAGGTTTCCCCGAAACGACTTTTCATAGTGGTGATGGGGATATAGATTCGCCCGCCGGCGCTGGTGGTATCGGGGGCCGAATTGGCTTTGGTTTCCAGCATGTCTTCATTTGACTGAACTCGAGTTTCACTGACTACTCCGACAACACGGTAGTAATTCCCGGCGATTTTAATATCCGTATCAACCGGGTCATCAATGACAAATAAGTTATCGGCGACATTCCGGTCGATGACGCAAACCGCTTCGCTGTAATGCAGGTCTGCGGTACTAAGGAATCGTCCCCGATTCAGTTCGACCGGAGCCAGTTCCGGATACCACGCGACGGTTCCGACCAGTTCGACAGCCAAAACGCGATTGCGATAATATGCCTTGTGGGAGATGATTTTGGATTGCACAACCACCTGGGCGTCGGGGATTGTAACGCGAAATCGCTCGGCATCGTCATAAGTCAGCCCGTAGATGGCGATTGATTGCTGGGTTGTGTCAGTGGCCGTCTGCTGGGGCGGCTTAACGGTCTTGAGGATGATATTGGTACTGCCGAGTCTGGCGATTCGGGCCTGAGCCTCCCGGCTGGCGCCTTCGCCGATAGCCAGCATGGCAATGACGCTCGATACGCCGAAGATAATACCCAGCATAGTGAGTATCGACCGCATTCGGTGCAGCCATAAGCTGCGGAGACTCACCTGCACGATGCTGGTAAATTGCGTCAGCGAAATCATCCGCGCCCTCCGTTTGTGACCTGTCGTTCAATTCTGCCGTCGAGCATGTGAATGCTTCGCTGTGTGCGGGATGCGATGTTGAGGTCGTGAGTAACGACAATAATGGTTTTACCGCTGGAATGAAGCTCGTCAAGCATATCGAGAATTTCCCGTCCGCTTTTGCTGTCTAAGTTCCCCGTCGGCTCATCGGCCAGCAGTATCAGGGGGTCATTGGCCAGCGCACGGGCGATAGCGACTCGCTGCTGTTGCCCGCCGGACAATTCCGAAGGGCGATGTTTGAGCCGGTCGCCCAGCCCGACCCGCTCGGCCAGTTCCTCGGCGCGCTTGCGCCGCTGGAGTTTGTGGACCTGCTGATAATACAGCGACACTTCGATATTCTCGATGATATTTAATTGCGGGATAAGATTAAAGGACTGAAAAATAAAACCGATTTGTTTTCCCCGGATACCGGAAAGCGTATCATCGTCCATTTCGGAGATATCCAGTCCGCCCAGCAGATATTTACCGTCAGTAGGGCGATCCAGGCATCCCAGTAAATTCAGCAGCGTGGATTTGCCTGAGCCGCTGGGACCCATTATTGAAACGAATTCCCCGCGGTTAAAATCCAGGTTGATTCCCCGCAGTACCGGCAGTTCCGAATGGCCGAGGAAATACGATTTGCAGAGATTTTTCAGTTGGACTACCGCTTCGCAAGAGCCGGTTATGCCAGAGGTATTCGGAGTCATTGCTGCGGTTCCCCCGGGGGTCTTCCGGAGCCGGAGTCCGCATTGGAGTCAGGACGCCGGTTTGGAAACGGAGCTGCAGACGAATCCGGCCCGGCGTTGCTGCCGGGACGAGGTCTTCTCGAACGGACTTGTCCATCCGATGGCGGACGATTCGTCGAGTCTTGTCCGCCGGGCCGCAAACCCTGTCCGGGCTGCTCTTTCGGAGGCGGTCCGTTTTCAGCTTGATTGTCGTCGGCAGGTTTGGCGGAAGAATCAGCGGCTTGCTGCGGCTGGTCGTATATCCGCGGCGGACTAAGGAGAACTTTTTCGCCTTCTTTGAGTCCTTCGAGAATCTGCACAAATTTATCGTTGTACAAACCGACTTTGATTTCTCGCTCCTCGCTTTTGGAGGACGTATGAACATAACAGATTTTTTTACCCGCCCGGTTGGAAACACACTGTATCGGAACTGTAAGCACGTTTTTCAATTGTGCAATCACAATTTCCACCTTTGCCGACATCCCCGGACGCAGCATCTGGCCGCCGTCCAGAGTGACATCCGTTGCATACAGCTTTAAATCCGGATTGGACATGAAAGACGCCGGGTCAGGCAGAGGGGCTATTTTCAGCACATCACCTGAAGTGAACTTTCGCACTTTTGATAATTGATTATGCAGCCGCAGCTACGGCAGCGATAAGGAACTCTGTAATTCGTGCAGGTACGGTATGATTGC
>JBGSSG010000291.1:0-4759 GCA_041737185.1 Anaerohalosphaeraceae bacterium | reverse complement strand
TTTTGATGAAGACAGGTCTCCTTCCCGGCTTTGACGGGCAGTCTAGGGCGTCGCTGGCGGAGCAGCCGGCCACGCTGACGGACAACGACAGCGGGAAATTCGAGGACCGCTGGGTTTATCTGCAGCCAGGCTCCGACCGATGTGTTTTTATCGATCCTGCCAGAAGATTATACCTTCCCATTGCCCACGGCGAAGGCAAACTTGTCGCCCGCGACCGTCAGACCCTTGAGCGAATCATCAGCGGCGGTTTCGCGGCATTTCGATATGTTGACAGTAGCGGCCAAACGGGGCCGTTCCCGATAAATCCCAACGGCTCGGCGGACTCTATCGCCGGTCTTACCGACTCAACCGGACGCGTGCTCGGCCTGATGCCTCACCCGGAGCGGTTTGTACGCCGCACGCAGCATCCGCGATGGACGCGACTGAAAAATACCGACGATGCCGCCGACGGAATGACCATTTTTAACAACGCTATCGGCTATATTCGGAAAAACTTCTAAGCAAGGATGATTCGGCAATGATTACCGTTAATGAGAATTTCCTGAAATTAAAGGCGGGCTATCTTTTTCCTGAAATCGCCAGGCGCGTCTCGGCCTTTGCCGCGAGAAATCCCGGCGCCAATATTATTCGCCTTGGGATTGGCGATGTTACCGAGCCGCTGGCCCCGGCGGTCGTGGATGCGATGCGAAAGGCCGTCGAGGAGATGGGCGTTCGCAAAAGTTTTCACGGCTACGGGCCGGAACAGGGATATGAATTTCTGCGAAGGGCTATCGCGGAAAACGACTATAAAAGCAGGGGGGTGGATATCGACCCTGATGAAATTTTCATAAGCGACGGGGCCAAATGCGACACCGGCAACATCCAGGAGATTTTCGGCGCCGATAACGTGGTGGCGGTAACGGACCCCGTCTATCCGGTCTATGTCGATACCAACGTGATGGCAGGCCGGACGGGAAACGCGGACGAAAAGGGCCGCTACGGGAAAATCGTCTATATGCCCTGCACGGCCGAAAACGGTTTTGTGCCGCAGCTTCCGCAGGAGCCGGTGGATTTGATTTATCTTTGCTATCCGAACAATCCCACCGGCGCCGTTGCAACGAAAGACCAGCTTGCCCGATGGGTTGACTATGCCCGCAGCAATAAGGCCGTTATTCTTTTTGACGCTGCGTACGAGGCTTTCATCAGCGATGAGTCGATTCCGCATTCTATTTTTGAAATCCCCGGCGCCCGTGAAGTTGCTATTGAGTTTCGCAGTTTTTCAAAAACGGCAGGCTTTACCGGCGTTCGCTGCGCGTTCACCGTCGTGCCAAGAGAGCTTAAGGCCTATACAGGCGACAAAAAAGCGGTCGAGGTTGGACCGATATGGAACAGGCGGCACTGCACAAAGTTCAACGGCGTAAGCTATATAGCACAGCGCGGCGCCGAGGCGGTGTACAACCCAGAAGGGAAAAAACAGGTGCGTAAAATCATCGACATTTATATGAAAAACGCCGCGATTATGGTCGGCTCACTCAAAGAGCTTGGTTATCAGGTCTATGGCGGCGTTAACGCACCTTACGTCTGGCTCAAGACGCCGGACAATATGGATAGCTGGAAATTTTTCGACCTGCTGCTGACAAAAGCCAACGTCGTCGGAACGCCGGGAGCGGGCTTCGGAGCGGCAGGACAGGGATACTTTCGCTTAAGCGCGTTTAACAGGCCGGAAAAAGTCAAACAGGCGATGGAACGTTTCGCTTCGATTTAATGTCTCAGGCAACAGCATATATCGGATTGGGCAGCAACCAGGGCGACCGGGAAAGAAATATCAGGACGGCGATAAGTTTAATCGCCCAACTCCCCGGCGTCCAGGCCGGTCCCGTAAGCAGTCTTATTGAGTCGGCGCCTTTGGGCGATTCCGGCGGGCCTGATTATCTCAATGCCGCGGCTCAAATTCGTACCGCTCTGCCGCCGCAGGAGGTTTTAAGCCGTCTGCTGGATATAGAAAATAAGCTTGGCAGGGCTCGTACCCAGCGATGGGGTCCCAGGACTATCGACCTTGACCTGCTTTTGTATGACGATGTCGTTATAAATTCTCCCGACCTTTGTCTTCCGCACAGACAGCTTCATCTTCGCAGCTTCGTCCTGGCCGGTCTGTGCGAGCTTGAGCCGGGTAAAATTCATCCCGTGCTGAAAACAACGATGCGCGAACTGGCGGACAGGCTTAACGGGGGAGATTTTTTTATCGACCCGTCGCTCCCGCAGCTTGTCTGTGTTGCCGGCCTGATAGGCGTCGGCAAAACCACGCTTGTAAGCGGCCTGGCCGGTCTGCTCGGGGCAGAGGCGATATTTGAGGAATACGACACAAACCCCTACCTCCCGCAGGTCTATGCCGGCAGGCAGGATGCGGCGCTGGACAGCGAGCTTTATTTTCTTTCCAGCAGCGTTCGACAAATCGGCAGGGACAGGCTTTCGCCGGGCAGAGTGTACATAACCGATTATATTTTTGACAAGGCCCGCATTTACGCGGGCTGCTGGCTAAGTCCCCGGCAGCTTATTGAGTATGAAAAGTTTTATCCGCAGCAGGCCCGGGCGGTTGCAAAACCCGCGTTGGTAATCTATCTTCACGACAGCCCCGCCCAGTGTCTTGAGCGGATTCATAAAAGACGCCGGCCTTACGAGCAAAATATAACGCTTGACTTTATGGAAGGATTTGAAAGAAAATATCAGCAGCTTATCAGCGGCTGGAAACAAAGTCCCGTGATTCGGCAAAGCGCCAGGCAGTGCCGAAGCCCCGAACAGCTTGGCCTGCTTGCCGAGCAGATAAGATATTATCTTGCAAAGCGGGATGATAAATGGACGCAGTAAAAACCATTCAACAAACAAGAGACGCCGTCGCCGCGGCGCGGAAGCAGGGTAAAAGCATAGGACTTGTGCCCACAATGGGGGCGCTGCATAAAGGGCACGGCAGCCTTATCGAAAAGTGCCGCAGCGAGTGCGGGTTTGTCGTGGTGAGCATTTTCGTCAATCCGACGCAGTTCGGTCCCGCAGAAGACCTGGCTAAATACCCCCGCCCCATTGAACAGGACATTCTGTACTGCATGACCCTCGGCGCGGATTTACTCTTTGCCCCCCAGGCTCAGGAGATGTACCCGCCTGAGAATCTGACATTGGTTGATGTCGAGAAAATAACCAATGGGCTTTGCGGAGCGTTCCGGCCGGGCCATTTCAGGGGCGTCGCGACCGTTTGCGCAAAGCTGTTCAATATCGTTTGTCCCGATATCGCCTATTTCGGCCAGAAGGACGCCCAGCAGGTCGTGGTTGTCCGCAGAATGGCGGAAGACCTTAATTTCCCGCTTCAAATCCGTGTCTGTCCGACGGTTCGCGAGCCGGACGGCCTTGCTGCAAGCAGCAGAAATCGCTATCTCGATTCGCAGCAGCGAAGCGACGCGCTGTGCCTGTACCGCGCGCTGAAAACGTGCAGCGAGCTTGTCCGCAGCGGCAATCTTGAATGCGGTCGGCTTGTCGAAGCGATGTACAATGTTATCCGCCAGTCTCCGCTTGCCGGTCCTGAATATATAACCATTGTTCATCCGGACACCCTTGCGCCTCTGAAGCGCATAGAGTCTAAGGCGCTTGTCGCTCTTGCCGTGCGGATAGGCGATACGAGACTGATTGACAATCTCCTTATCGACTTGAATAACCCGCAGATTGTGATATAATAAACCTTTCGTTGGCCGGTTTATTTTTTTTCTTAAGGAAACGATGTAAATGTTTGTAAAAGCGCTCAAAGGCAAAATCCACCGCGCACGCGTTACCGAGACAAAGGTCGATTATCCCGGCAGCATCGCTGTCGATGCGGATATCCTGGCCCAGGCTGGTATTGCGACTTACGAAGAGGTTCTTGTGGCCAATGTTACCAACGGCCAGAGAGTTGAAACCTATGTTGTTCCCGCCCCGGCCAAAAGCAGAGAAATTATTATTCTCGGCGCCGCGGCAAGACTTTTTGATATCGGAGATACTGTAATCATAATAAACTTTGGCTATTACAGCCCCGAAGAGCTTAAACGGCACAAACCCCGCGTTGTCGTTTGCGACCAGCAGAACAACGCCCACCTGCTTGAAGATTGATTGCGATGCACCCGGAACTACTGAAAATACCATTTGTGAACCTGAGCGTTAAAAGCTACGGCACGATGATAGTTGCCGGCTTTCTTGTCGCAATATGGGTAGTGCGCCGAATGGCCCGCCGCGCGGGCCAAAGCCCCGATACGATGGCAAATGTTGCGCTCTACTCTCTCCTTGCGGGTATCGGCGGAGCAAGGCTGTTTTATGTCGTTCATTATTTTGAACAATTCAGGGACAGACTCTGGACGATACCCGCCTTCTGGCAGGGCGGGCTGGAATTCCTCGGAGGTGTTACCGCGGCCATCGGGCTTATCATTATATATTCGTATCTTAATAAACTCCCCCGTAGGGTATATCTGGATATCCTTGGCATTGGTCTGATGATTGGGCTGGGCTTTGGCAGAATCGGCTGCCTTCTCAACGGCTGCTGCTACGGCAAAATCCATAACGAATTTCCGTCTGTGCGTTTTCCTTATGCGTCGCTGGCATACTCCAGCCAGGCTTTTCCGGACTATGCTCGCAATCGCGAAAAGCCGTATCTTGACCTGCCTGCCGATTTCTACGCGACCGTAGAAGACGGGAAAATCCTGGTTCAGGCCGCAGAGGCCGACAAGTTTCAGCACAATCTTAAGCCGTTTGACCTTCTAAACGAGCG
>JBGSSG010000269.1:0-2576 GCA_041737185.1 Anaerohalosphaeraceae bacterium | reverse complement strand
AATGACCGAAGGACGCAGCTTGCGATTGAACGGTCATTAGAGATTATCGGCGAAGCGGCAGGCAGGGTATCGGTAATGTTCCGCGATTCTCATCCTGAAATTCCGTGGCGACAGATTATCGGTCAGCGCAATGTTCTGATTCATGAATACGGCGAAATCAAACAGGAGCGAATCTGGAAAGTTGTCAGAGAGAATATTCCGCAGTTGATTGAGATGCTGAAACCGTTTGTTTGAAGGCGGGCAGACGGCGGCATCGCTATTCCTTCTTTTTGGATGGATCAATATCTCGCAGCGCAAGCTCACGAACCAGTCGGGTAATATCACGCTTGTTCTGCTGGCTCTTCATATAAAGTATTATATTCAAATGAAGCAAAAACAGCATCCCCACAAAAAAAGCAAAGTCAACGCCTCTCTGTATCCCTATCAGCTTGGCGAAAACCGTCGATAAATCCGGGAAAAAACTCGAAATTACAACGCTTACCCCTACCGTAACCGTCAAAAGGAAAAACCATTTGGAGATATTCCGGGCCCTTAAGCCGCGCCAGGACTTATAAATAATCAAAACCGCAATTATTAGACTAATCAGCTTATACATTATGACGAGAAAATTTTATATAAAAGAATCCTCAAAGCAACCTTAAAAAAGTCGCTGTTTCTCTGACCTTTTGCAAGAGAATAACTTGTGTAGCTTATACGCACCGCACGTTCGGTAAAACGCAGGCCGTTTATTTTTACCTGGTCAATAAACTCGGAAGCGTGCGCCATACCGTCCTGCGAAATTTTAATCCTGCCGGCCGCAGCGGCGCTGAGCACGCGAAAACCATTGTGCGTGTCTGAAACCCTGATACGCGAAATAATCCGCGTTACAAATACGCCGGCTCTTAAAGTGAATCTTCTAAGCCTCGGTATATTGCCGGTCTGGCCGATAAAACGAGATCCCAAAACAACGTCAGCTTCGCCGTTGCGAACAGGCTCTATCATCGCCGGCAGGTCATCGGGATTATGCTGGCCATCGGCGTCAAATGTAACAATAATGTCCGCACCGAGCTTCAGAGCGGCCCTTATCCCCGTTACTATGGCCGCGCCCTGTCCGCGGTTTATCAGGTGCCGAAGAACCGTCACATTCCTGGCCGCGGCGGTCTTGCCGGTTCCGTCGTCGGAGCCGTCGTCAACGACAACGATATTGGCCGGACGAACGTACTTAAGCAAACCATCAATAGTATCGGCCAATACAGGCGATTCGTTATACGCCGGCATCACTATGTAAATGTTATTTGCCGCAGTGTCCATAAATTTTGGCGGAAACACTAACCTTTCTTCTGCCATGCTATAGTTATATAACGGTTGGTAAAACCGTACCGTATCGTGAACCAGAGCCGACGTGCAAGAGATGCCGGATGCCAGAAATAATAGGCCATAAGATTCCGACGCATATCCTTCATCCGGGATTCCTCGCGTTTGAGCGTCCTTATCAGCGGATAAGGCTGAATTTGCCGCAGACAGACAATCTCGGTAAATCCGCGGGATAAGAACATACTGCGAAAAGAACGCTCTGTAAAATCATTAAGATGATAGGGATTAACGTCCGCCGACGGCGTCGTGGGCACGGAAGCAATGAAAACGCCCCCGCATTTCAAAAGCCCGCACAAACGGCCAACAAGGCCGCCGGGGTCCTGCACATGCTCTATCGTTTCTATTGAAACAATGGAATCAAATTTCTTCTCGTCCTGGAACGTCATAGCGTCATTCTGCTGAAATATCACGCCGGCGCGGCCATAACGCCGACGGGCATACTCTATCGATTCTGCGGATATATCCACACCTACGGCTTCGATTACGCCGGCGGACTTCTCGGCCAGTAAGCGCGTGCCGTAGCCCGACCCGCAGGCTATGTCAAGAAGACGGCCGGGACGGACGAGACCAGCGGCAAATTCATATCGCTGTAAATGCAGCTTAAGCGACGCCTGGCCGGTAACGTCTTCGGCATTTACCTGGTCCGGTGCAAGACGCTCTATTGTATTGAATTTTACCGCCATTGATTAACAATCCTTACATTGCAAACATCGAAAGCCGCATTCGGGCGTATTGTACCGCTGCGGTTTGTACAGGTCAAAGTTTTTCCCATCGCCGGGAATACGGAAAATGAGAATTGACACACAAAACCGGAACAGTACAATCAGTGTCGGAAATATCGCTGCAGGTGATTCATACAGGTATTCACAGTATGCCGCGAAGCGACAGACGAATCGAGCGTGAGGAATGAATCAACAGAGTAAGCATTTTGGCCGGGCAGAGAATGTATTCCTGCTCATCGGCTTAGTCTGGGGTTTGCTGTTTTGTTTTATTACTCCGCCATTTCAGGTGCCTGATGAGGACAGGCATTTATTCCGCGCATTACAAATCGCCGAGGGTGGATTTGTTTCGCAGGCCAATCAGGGAGCGGTCGGCGGCTGGATTCCGAAAAGCGTATTTGTGTGCAGCAGGGGGACGCTTTTTGTCCGGGGCGATGAAAGCAGGAAAATTTCGGCTCAGAAGCTAAAGGAGTTATGGGAAATACAGCTTGAACCGGATAAAAG
>JBGSSG010000234.1:0-2324 GCA_041737185.1 Anaerohalosphaeraceae bacterium | reverse complement strand
GTTGATCTTCTTCTTGGAGACTGGTCAAAGGCGAAGAAGGTTCTGGGGTGGCAGCCGCGAGTGGGATTTAAGGAACTGGCGGTAATGATGACGGATGCCGATATGAAACTGGCGCAAAACGAAAAGATTCTCAAAGAACATTCCGATCGCAGCGGGCGATAATCCAGCGATGAGTAAGCAAGATTTGAAAAAAAACAGAATTGTCATAACCGGAGGCGCGGGTTTTCTGGGGAAGCACCTTATACGCCGACTGACGGAAAGGGGGATTTCCCGCTCCAGTGTTTTGATACCGCTGATTGAAGAGTATGACCTGACAAAAGAGGCGGATGTTATAAGGATGTATGACGATATGCGGCCGGACGTGGTCATTCATCTGGCTGCGGAGGTCGGCGGGATAGGCGCAAACCGTGAGAATCCGGGGCGTTTTTTTTACGCCAATATGGCGATGGGGCTGCACCTGATTGAGCAGGCGCATATCCGCAGGATAAAAAAATTTGTGCAAATCGGGACGATATGCGCATATCCGAAGTTTACTCCTGTGCCTTTCAGGGAGCGGGATTTATGGAACGGATACCCCGAAGAAACCAACGCGCCTTACGGGATTGCCAAGAAGGCGTTGTTAGTTATGCTGCAGGCGTATCGTCAGCAGTACGGTCTGAACGGGATTTATCTTCTGCCGGTGAATTTATACGGGCCTGGGGATAATTTCAATCCGTCGAGCAGTCATGTGATACCGGCGCTGATAAAAAAGTGTGTCGATGCGGTTGATGACGGTCTTGATTTTATTGAGTGCTGGGGCACCGGGTCTGCGAGCCGGGAATTTTTATATGTTGATGACGCGGCGGAGGGGATTGTGCTGGCGACTGAGAATTACGACAAGCCGGAGCCTGTGAATCTTGGAGCGGGTTTTGAAATAACCGTCAGGGAGCTTGCGGAGAAGATTGCCGGTCTTACGGGATTTACGGGTCAAATCCGCTGGGACAGTTCCAGGCCCGACGGCCAGCCGAGACGATGTCTTGATACGAGCCGGGCGTTTGAAGAGTTTGGGTTTCGCGCAAAAACGGATTTTGACACGGGTTTGAAGGCCGTGATAAAATGGTACAAAACCAGCGGGAACTCAGTGTCGGTTAATAGCGAAGGAGAAAGTCTATGAAAACATTTACCCTGATAGGCGCCTGCGGATATATCGCCCCCCGTCACCTTCGGGCGATTAAGGACACGGGCAACGTTCTTGTAGCGGCTCTTGACCGCAGCGACGCTGCGGGCGTTCTGGACGCATATTTTCCCGATGCGCATTTTTTTACGGAGTTTGAGCGTTTTGACAGGCATCTGGAAAAGCTGCGTCGCAGGGGCGAGCGGGTGGATTATGTTTCGATTTGTTCGCCGAATTATCTTCACGATGCGCATGTTCGATTTGCGCTTCGTATCGGAGCGGACGCTATATGCGAGAAGCCGCTTGTGATAAATCCGTGGAACGCTACGTCTCTTGGCGAGATAGAGCAGGAGACGGGTCGGAAGATTCATACGATACTGCAACTTCGTCTGCACCCTTCGATTATTGGTCTGAAAGAGCGTGTTTGGAATGGTCCTGCGGACAAAATTTACGATGTTGACCTGACGTATATTACTTCGCGCGGCAGGTGGTATGCCGTTTCCTGGAAAGGCGACCAGTGCAAGTCTGGCGGCATCGCAACCAATATCGGCGTTCACTTTTTCGATATGCTCACGTGGATATTCGGGGATGCCAAGCAAAGCGTAGTCCATACATACGAGCCCAGCCGGGCGGCAGGTTTCCTGGAGCTGGAGCGTGCGCGGGTGCGATGGTTTCTTTCTGTAAATCATGAAGACCTGCCGGAGCCTTCGGCGCCTGACAAGCCGAAGACGTACCGGGCCATCCGGATAGACGGAGAAGAGCTTGAGTTTTCGCAGGGGTTCACCGACCTTCATACGGAGAATTACCGCAGGATACTTGCGGGGACGGGTTTTGGGTGGAAGGATACGCTTGCGTCGCTGGAGCTTGTGCATCGGATACGAAATTCTGCGCCGACGGGTTGTAAAGGCGATTTTCACCCGATGCTGGTGCGGATTAAGAATCAGGACTGATTTTAATGGCTGACTATTTTGCACATAGTACCGCCTGTATTGACCAGCCTTGTGTCATTGGCGCCGGTACGAAGATATGGCATTTCTGTCATATTTGCAGCGGGTCGGTAATCGGCGCGGGCTGCAATATCGGGCAGAATGTTTTTGTGGCAGGGTCGGCGCGTATCGGCAGTAATGTGAAGATTCAGAATAATGTTTCCGTCTATGACGGTGTGATTATC
>JBGSSG010000232.1:0-3232 GCA_041737185.1 Anaerohalosphaeraceae bacterium | reverse complement strand
TGGTTGTGGATGGAGGTCCGGACGCCTGTCGATATAAAAAAAACAGTACCGTCGTGGCGCTGTCGGAAAAGGGGATAGAAATTTTACGGGAAGGGGTATATTCGCATAAGGAAATCGACCATCTTTCAACGGCCAATATTCTTTTTGTCTGTACGGGCAATACCTGCCGAAGTCCGATAGCCGAGGCCTTGTGCAAAAAGATGCTCGCGGAGAAATTCGGTTGCCCGATTGACGAACTTGAGAAAATCGGTTATAAGGTAGAGTCGTTCGGAACGGCAGCGGCGGGTATGCCCGCAAGTCTTGAGGCGCAGCAGGTTTGCAGCCAACACGGTATCGGCCTTGAGGGACACCGAAGCAGACTGATTACCTGCCTGGATGTCGAGGATGCGGATTTTGTTTTTGTTATGACGCCGGGCCATCTTGAGCAGGTGGGTCGGATGTGTCCTGCGGGCAGGAGCAAGCTGAACCTTCTGGCCGAGGGCGGCGCTATTGAGGACCCCATTGGCTCAGGGCCGGCGGATTACCGGGCTTGTGCGGAGAAAATTAAGGATTCGCTCGCCAAAAGGATTGAGGAAATTTTATGAAAGTTGCATTGGCCAACGACCATCGCGGGGCAAATGCCTGCGAGCAGATAAAAAGTGTTCTGGTTCAGATGGGCCATAGCTGTCTGGATTTTTGTTCCAATACCGGCCAGCCGACGGATTACCCTGACGGCGCCTACCAGGCTGCCGGTGCCGTGGCCGCCGGTAAGGCCGACAGGGCCATTCTTGTCTGCGGTACCGGCATCGGGATGTGCATAGCCGCCAATAAAATCAAAGGTATCCGGGCGGCGCTTTGCTATGACGAGCTTGCGGCCAAGATATCAAGGGAACACAATGACGCCAATGTCCTGTGCCTCTCGGGCGATTTGCTCGGTCCCTCAATGCTGCAAAAGATTGTCCAGACCTGGCTGACAACGGAGTTCCTGGCAGGCAGACATCTTCGCAGGATACGCAAGATTCAGGCGATTGAGGACGGCAAAGACCCCCGCGAGATAACCGGCGTTCAGTAGGGCGCGCATACCCGAAACGGTATTGGTTTTTCAGTGGGGGATTTTTCAGTTTTCTTTTGCGGGGGTTTTTTCGGCGTCGGTCTGAGTTGTTTCAATCTGCACATGGGCTGAGAGGCGCTGGGGGATGCCGTGTCTGGTTTCGGTTTCGACGGGCGGTTTTTGGACGCTTCGGCAGTCTGCGCCGATGGAGCGCAGCTTCTGGTAGCGTTTTTCCAGCAGGACCTCTGTTTTTATTCTTTTTAATTCGGCGAGTGTTCGCAGCAGGTACTGTTCTACGTTGTATATGGTATCGTGGATATTGCGGTGTGCGCCGCCGAGGGGTTCAGGTATAACCGCGTCGATAAGTTTTAAGCGGGTAAGTTCCTTTGCGGTCAGCTTCAATGTCGCAGCGGCCTGTGGGGCCCTGGCTCCGTCGTGCCATAAAATTGCGGCGCAGCCTTCGGGCGAAATCACGGAGTAGTAGGAGTGTTCCAGCATAGCCAGCCGGTCTCCCACGCCGATGCCCAAGGCGCCGCCTGAGCCGCCTTCGCCGATGACAACACAGATAATCGGTACGGTAAGCCTTGACATTTCCATAAGATTTACGGCGATGGCCTGCGCCTGGCCGCGTTCTTCGGCCCCGATACCGGGATGCGCGCCGGGGGTATCAATCAGGGTGATAATCGGAAGGTTGAACTTTTCGGCTAATTTCATTTTCAGCAGGGCCTTGCGATATCCTTCAGGGTTTGAGCAGCCGAAGTTGCAGGCCACCTTTTCCTTGATGTCTTTGCCCTTGTTCTGGCCGATGACCATAACCTTTTCCCTGCCGAGTTGGGCGAAAGTCGTTATAATCGCCCGGTCGTCCCCGAAACAGCGGTCGCCGTGGAGCGGCCTTATCTCTTTGAAAAGAAGATTGAGATAATCGGCTAAAATCGGTCTTTGCGGATGACGCGAGACCTGTACGGTCTGCCAGGGGGTAAGATTCGAGTAGATTTCTTTCAAAAGACGGGTTTGTTCCACCTGGAGGATGCGGATGTCCTGAGCGTTTCTGCCCTGGAGAGAGTCCTGCTTTAGCAGCTCTGCAATCCTGCGGTCATACTCGGCTATCTTGTCTTCAAACGGCAAATACTGTATTACCGCTGTTTTTGCTGTATTTACGGCCATTTATTGTCCTGTATCCTTTACGCAAAAACTTCTGTCCATCGGCGGGATGAAACAGAAGTCTCAAAAATGAAGGAAAAGTCTCCTTGTCGAATGGTTTTCGGAAGTATAACATAACATTTTTCAGGCCCAAAGCAAAGAAAAAAATTGACACAAGACATTTTGTGCGATAGTCTTCTGTGGACTTTGTGCGGGGGTTAATAATTTTATAAGATATTGTAAATGAAAGACTTGCGAAAAATTTGCGTGCTTGGTATGGGGCTGTTAGGCTCAAGTGTGTCGATGTCGATTTTACGGTCTATGCCGCGTGTGAAGGTAGTTGGCTACAGTCATCGCCGCTCGACTCGCCAAAAGGCGAAAAGGCTTGAGGTGGCCTCGGAGATAGCATCGAGCCTCGCAGAGGCGGTCAGTGGGGCCGATATGGTCATTTTAGCGACTCCGGTACAGACCTTTGAGCGGATTTTCGGCCAGATTTCGCCATTGCTCAAGCCCGGAGCCATTGTTACCGATGTCGGCTCGACGAAGGTACTGGTTCATCGCTGGGCGTCGAAAAATCTGCCGCGGAACGTTTGTTTTGTTGGTTCGCATCCAATCGCGGGTTCTGAACAGCGGGGTGTGGAGTTTGCCAGAGATGACCTTTTGTCAGGCGCCCGCTGCATACTTACAAGGACAGGTTCGACCAGCCTCTCGGCCCTTAAGACCGTTGCCGGCTTCTGGACGGGTCTGGGCTGCAGGGTGGAGGCGATGACTCCCGCCCGGCACGACAGGATTTTAGGTCTGGTAAGCCATCTGCCTCATATAACCGCGGCGTCGCTGGTCAACGCCAACAGCATCGATGACGCCAAATATGCCGGCAAGGGTTTTATGGACGTTTCGCGCATTGCCTCCGGGCCTGAAAATGTATGGGCGGATATTCTGCTTACCAACCGCGGAAACTGCGATAAGGGCATAAGCCGGCTTATCCGGGAGCTTAAAAAGCTCCAGGTTGCCCTTCGGACGGGCAATCAAAAGAAGATTGAAAAACTGCTGCACAAGGCCCGC
>JBGSSG010000159.1:0-8200 GCA_041737185.1 Anaerohalosphaeraceae bacterium | reverse complement strand
CCGCCGACCTTGAACAAATGGTTCGCCAGTCCGCACAAAAACCGAACCGCGGCTATTCAAATAAAGATATAACGGTATCATCGGAGCGATAAGGAAAAACAGATTTTATGGAATACAAGCCCATTACAGCGATTTATCCCGGTTCGTTTGACCCGATTACAAACGGACACATTGACGTTATTTGCAGGGGCAACAAGCTGTTCGACCGTTTGATAATCGCGGTCGGCCAGAACCCGGGCAAGGAAGAGTTGTTTTCGATGGAAGAACGGGTGGAGATGATTGCCGAGCTTGTGGCCGATATGCCCCGTGTTTCGGTGGAAAGTTTCGACTGCCTGACGGTGGAGTTCGCGGCGAGCAAGAAGGCCCAGGTGATGCTGCGTGGCCTGCGCAACTTGACGGACGTGGAGTATGAGTTTCAGCTTGCGATGACCAACCGGACGGTGGCGGGGATTGAGACCGTGTTCGTGATGACCAGCGCGGAGTACGGATATGTAAGCTCCACGATGGTCCGGCAGATTGCCCTTCTGGGCGGAGACGTATCAAAGCTGATACCTGTTTCAGTTTATCGGCGTCTGCGGAAAAATATCGCTGCGGGAAAGCCCCGCGCATCCAACGACCTGCCGGAATGATTCGGGATATTGCCGATTTACGTCGGAGTTCGGAGTTGGGATGTTCACTGTGATTGTGGAAAAAAGTTTCGCCGCGAAGCATCAGATTACGCTGCCCGACGGCGGCAAAGAGCCTCTGCATTCGCACGACTGGCAGGTCGCAGCGGCGGTATCGGCAGAAAAACTGGACGTGATGGGCCTTGCGTTTGACTTTGTCAGACTTGGCGATTTGCTTGAGCAGGTCCTGGCCCCGATGCGGAACAGGCAGCTTGAAACGATGGATTGTTTCAGGCAGGTAAATGCCTCGGCCGAGAATGTCGCGCGGCATATTTACGATAAGCTCTCGGCTATACTGCCCGGCCCGGCGGCATTATGCTGGGTTGAGGTGGCCGAAGCGCCGGGCTGCAAAGTGCGGTATTGCCCGTAAAATCCGTACAGGTTTTACGACGCATCAGCCGATATTAGTCGAGAGTCGAGAGTCGTGAGTTGAGAATTAAAAATAAAAAACAGTGTAAATCCGTGTTAATCTGTGTCTAAAATAATCGCGTTAGTCTGTGTCTCTTTCATTATGTTAGATGCTCTAAACGAGGTAAAACAATGCTTTGCCAGATTTGTAAAGAGCGGACCGCGACGATTCACCTGACCGAAATCAACGGCGGCCTGCGAACCGAAACGCACCTGTGCCAGGATTGCGCACAAAAAGAAGGCTTTGCGGTACAGGCCCAGATTCCGCTAAACGAACTATTGAGCACGCTGATAGCCGCGGGGGCCAAAAACGCCGTCGAAAGCGGGAAAAATGATTTTGCCCAGTCCGATAAAGCCTGCCCAATCTGCGGGATGACACTGCAGCGGTTCAGCAAGGAAAGCCTTCTTGGCTGTCCTGATGATTACACACAGTTCCAGGCGCAGCTTTTGCCGCTTATCGAGCGCAGCCAGAACGGAGCCTGCCAGCATTGCGGCAAGGTACCGTCAAGACTCGGCGAGGATGAAAAGGACAAGCTGGCCCTTGCCCAACTGAAAAGAGAACTGGAAAAGGCCGTCAGAGGGGAAGATTACGAAACCGCGGCAAAGCTTCGGGACAGGATACAAAAACTGCAATGAAACCTGCGGATTTCTGCGAACATCCAAGTAAATGGTTCGGCGGAGCGGACAGCTCCTGCCAGGTGGTAATCTCCTCGCGCGTCAGGCTGGCTCGAAACATAGCCGGCTATGAGTTCCTGCCCTGCCTAAGCAGCGAACGCAGACGCGAACTTCTGGAAAAACTGCGGGATGTAATGCTCTCTATAAAGCTCGACGAGCCGGTGTCCTTTCTCGATATCGACCAGACTCCGGACATCGAGCGGCAGCTTCTTGCCGAACGGCACCTCATCAGTCAGCAGCACGTCCGCGGCAACGGGCCTCGCGGCGCGGTTATCGCGGCTGGCGAATCATTCACGGCAATGATTAACGAGGAAGACCACCTGCGGATGCAGGTCTATGGGGCCGGCCTGAAAATCGAGGAGTGCTGGCGGCGAATCGACCATATCGACGACCTTGTCGAACAGAAGATTGAGTACGCCTTCAGCGCAAGGTTCGGGTATCTGACGGCCTGCCCGACAAATCTCGGCACGGGCATCAGGGTCTCGGTTATGCTGCACCTGCCCGCGCTGAAAATGACCGGCCAAATTGAAAAACTGCTCAACACCGCAAGAGACGCGGATTTGACCGTCCGCGGCCTGTTTGGAGAAGGCACCGACGCGGTGGGGGATTTTTATCAGCTCTCCAACCAGATTACTCTCGGCAAAACCGAACAGCAGATTGTTGACAGTTTCGCAAAAGAGGCGGCGCCCCGTATAGTGGCTTATGAAACCGCGGCAAGGCAGGCGATGCTCGAAAACCGCCCCTGCGCCCTCGACGACAAGGTTCAGCGGGCGCTGGGCGTCCTGCGAAACGCCTGCCTTATCAGCTCACAAGAGGCCCTTTTCCTGCTTAGTCAGGTCAGGCTGGGAATAAATCTGGGCAGAATCAGCAATATATCCATCGCCACCGTAAATGAACTGTTTATGCTCACCCAGCCTGCACATCTGCAACTGCGTGCGGGCAAAACCCTCGACGCCGACCAGCGCGACACACTCCGCGCACAGGTCATCCGACAAAAACTGGCGAACAATTGAGAAGAGATAATCCCCCGCATCCGTTTCTCAATCCAGTCGTCGGAGTATCCCTTGGCCTTGTACAGCGCACGGGTTCGTTTCGTGGCCAGTTCCGGGTCTTCGATTTCCTGCACCCGCTCATAGCCGACCTTAGCCAGCCAGCGTTTGAACGGCTCGGCCCTGGAAGACGGAATGGACTGAATAATCCGGAAAACACCTTGGGTATTAGCGCAATTGACCTTCTGTGGCCCGCCCGTAGTGTCCATCAAAAGGGTATGGACAAATTGTCCCCACCCTTGGGCAAGCTCTTCATCCCGGCGACGCATCTTGTTGATATAATCTTTTGGGTTAATGCTGTCGGTCAACACGGCGACAACATCTTCAATCGAGAACCACCATTCGTTGTTATGAAGGGTCTTTCTGACTTGCCTGCCTTTGAATACCGCGATTTTGGTCGTTTCCATAAATGTATCGCTCCGAATATCCCTGGGTTTATGTTTTCCTGCACGCGATTATACAATCTCTCTCTGCTTTCTTCAATTTCCATTCGAAATTTGCGATTTAAGATTGTCCACGAACTCCCAACTCCCAGCTTTTCTCCATTGCCAATCTTCCATCGTAAATCATAAATCGTCAATCTTTTATTCCGGCAGGTCAATTTCTGCCAAAATGGCACTTACAATCAGCAGGCTGCTTTTCACAAGTCCTTCATCATCAGGATATTACGACTCTTACGCGCCGTTGGCACAAGCCTTGCACAACCACAATTACGAACAGATAGTATATTTACGACGAAAAAGGTACAAAACAGGAGTATATTATGGCAAAAATCATCGGCATAGACCTTGGTACGACAAACTCGGTTGTCTCGGTTATGGAAGGCTCGGCGCCGAAGGTGCTTATCAACGCCAACGGCTCACGCCTGACGCCCTCTGTCGTCGGTTTTACCGACAAAGGCGAACGGCTGGTCGGCCAGACCGCAAGGCACCAGCAGGTTACCAACCCGACAAACACCGTCTTTTCCATCAAGCGTTTTATGGGCCGGCGACACAGAGAGGTCGCCACCGAGGAAAAGATGGTTGCCTATGAAATCACCGGCGGTCAGGAAGAGCTTGTAAAGGTTCGCGTCCGCGGAAAGGAATATACGCCCCCGGAAATATCCGCGATGATTTTACAAGACCTGAAAAAAACCGCAGAGGACTACCTCGGCGAAAAGGTCGAAAAGGCCGTCATCACCGTCCCCGCGTACTTCAACGACGCACAGCGGCAGGCCACCAAAGACGCCGGTAAAATCGCAGGCCTTGACGTGGTGCGAATCATCAACGAGCCTACCGCAGCGGCGCTGGCCTACGGCACGGAAAAGAAAAAGAACGAAAAGGTCGCCGTGTTCGACTTCGGCGGCGGCACATTCGATATTTCCATCCTCGACATAGGCGACAACGTCTTTGAAGTGCTTAGCACCAACGGCGATACCCACTTAGGCGGCGACGACCTCGACGAGGCCCTCATTCATTACCTCGCAGACGAGTTCAAAAAGAAAGAGGGCATCGACCTGCGGGCAGACCCTATGGCCCTGCAACGGCTAAAAGAAGCCGCCGAAAAGGCCAAGTGCGAGTTGAGCACACAGGTCGAGTCCGCCGTCAACCTGCCGTTTATCACCGCCGACGCATCAGGCCCAAAACACTTGAACATCAGCATCACCAGAAGCCAGTTCGAGAACCTCTGCGAAAAGGTATTTGACCGGCTAAAAGAACCCTGCAAAAAGGCAATCAACGACGCAAAACTTTCACCAAAGGAAATCAACGAAGTCCTGCTGGTCGGCGGCTCGACGCGAATCCCCAAAGTCCAGCAGATTGCGCAGGACATTTTCGGCAAGGTCCCCAACAAGAGCCTTAACCCAGACGAGGTTGTGGCCATAGGCGCCGCCATTCAGGGCGCAATCCTGGCGGGCGACGCCGGCGTAAAGGACATCCTGCTGCTTGACGTAACCCCGCTTTCGCTCGGCGTCGAGACCCTCGGCGGCGTAATGACAAAGCTCATCGAGCGAAACACCACCATCCCGACCAGCAAAAAAGAGGTATTCTCCACCGCCGCCGACGGCCAGACAAGCGTCGAGATTCTCGTCCTTCAGGGCGAACGCGAGTTCGCAAGGGACAACCGCACGCTCGGCAGGTTCCAGCTTACAGACATCCCGCCGTCGCCTCGCGGTATGCCGCAGATTGAAGTCGCATTTGACATCGACGCCAACGGCATACTAAATGTCTCGGCAAAGGACCTCGGCACCGGCAAAGAGCAGTCGATTAAAATCCAGTCAAGCTCGGGCCTTAGCGAAGATGAAGTCAAAAAGATGACCAAAGACGCAGAGGCGCACGCCGCGGAAGATAAACAGAGGCGAGAGGTCGTCGATTTGAAAAACCAGGCCGACCAGCTTATCTACTCGACGGAAAAAACACTCAAAGAGCACGGCGACAAGGTCCCCGCGCAGGTCAGAAGCGACATCGAAAGCGCAGTCAACAACCTTAAAGAGGCCGCGAAAACCGACGACGGCGCCGCCATAAAAAGAGCCGTCGAAAAACTCAACGACGCATCACAGCAGCTCGGCAAGGTACTGTATGAAGAAGCAGCCAAAAAACAGGCCGCCGAAAAGGGTCAGCCCGTCCCGCAGACAGGCGCCGGCCCCGCCGAAGGCGAAGTCCGCAGAAAAGGCGACAGCGACGTCATCGACGCAGAGTTCGAGGCAAAGCAGTAAAAGCCTGGAAACTTTTCCAGCATACCAGGCGGGCGCTGATGTACACGCCGATGGACTTTAATGTCAATCCGGATTAAATTGGCATCATCGGTTTCTCTGCGGGCGGCCGCCTTGCTCAACAGCGGGTACACACTTCCGAACATCCCCGCTGAAATGCATCTCTACGAAAAAGGCGGGTATGGCTTCGGAATGCGGCCCGACCGCGGTATCGCAGCAGCCGACTGGCCGATACGCTGTGCCGACTGGCTGCGACAAAGAAATTTGCTGACGCCCAAAACAGAAAAGAAATGAAAATGTACAAATTCGTTATCCTTGTCTTGCCGATATCCGTTTTTTTCGGGTGCGGCAAGCACCTTTCCGAAATTACACGGGAATTTGATACAATGAATTCTTCCGCATCAGGCAGCGCTGAATGTGATGTCAAACAATTGACCTTTGCTCCCTACAACCACTTCATCAGCCCGTTCGGCCCGTTCAGTCCCGACGGACAGGGGATTGTCTATGACACTCGAACAGATGAAACCGCTATGGGAAGCAATCCCAACATAGAAAAAGTCAATACCCGCACAGGCAAGACCGCCGTAATATACAAAACGCCCAATCAGAATCCATACGGTCCCGGCTGCGGCACGTCGTCCTACAGCCCCGTCGAAAACAAAATCGTCTTCATCCGCGGCATACTTAACAGCAATGCCGACCGTCCCTACGGCCTTGCCAGAAGAACCGCGGTAATGGTCGATGAATCCCACCCCGGCAAAGCCGTCTTCCTCGACGCACGCGATATTACCCCGCCCTTTACCACAGGCGCTCTTCGCGGAGGCACTCACGCTCATCAGTGGAGCGCGGACGGCCGATGGATTGGCTTTACATATAACGACGCCATAATGGCCGATATCGAAAAACGCACCGGCCAAAAAGCGGATTTGCGCACAGTAGGCGTCTCAACCTCACTGCGGCCTGTAAGCGTCGATAAAGACCAGCAGGGCGAAAACAATGACGGCATCTGGTTCTCAGCCCTGGTTGTCAGCGTCGTACCGGACCCGAAACCCGGCTCCGACCAGATAAGCAGGGCGTTTGAAGACGCCTGGGTCGGACAAAAAGGATACCAAAAACCTGACGGCTCCTATCAGCGGGCAAGGGCGTTTCAGGGAAAGCTCAAAACGAAGGACAACAACGAACTCGTTGAAGTCTTCATCGTCGATATCCCCGACCGCATCGACATTCCCGGCCCTGCAGGCCCCATAGAAGGAACTGAAACCCGGATGCCCCAGCCGCCCAAAGGCTGTATTCAGCGGCGTTTGACTTACACCGAAAACAGAAAATTTCCCGGCGTAGCCGACCAGCCGAGACACTGGCTTTTTTCATCCGACGACGGCAAATACATCGGCTTTCTGGCAAAAGACGATAACGGCGTCGTTCAGCTTTTTGCCGTCTCACCGCTCGGCGGACAGCCTGTCCAGATTACCTTCCACGATACTTCTGTTCAGAGTACCTTCTCCTGGCGTTCGGGCGAACCTGTCGTCTGCTATGCCTGCGACAACAGCATTTTCGCCTGCCGCATCGGCAATGACGGCAACCCCCAAACTCCGGTTCGTCTGACAAAACCCGCCCGCAGCGCCCCCATCTATCCAACATGGTCCCGCGACGGCAAATCCATCGCATATAATCTGGAAATCCCGGCCGGCCAGAAAAATTATCGCCAGATATTCCTGCTTCGGGTTGAAATAAAACCCTGAAAAGTTATACTGTAAACGCCAGAGCTTAAGAACTTCTAATGCTCTAAGAAACGACAAACGCAGAGATTGTCCGAATAACCGCAGGAGGTATCTTTATGGCGCTGAACTGGATAGACTGGTCAATAGTCGTGGTCTTTCTCATAGTTATCCTGGCCGTTGGGATAATCTTTTCAAAACGCGCAGGCTCAAACAGCGCGGAATTCTTCCTGGCCGGCCGGCAGATGCCCTGGTGGCTGCTGGGCATCTCAATGGTCGCTACGACCTTTTCGACCGATACGCCGAACTTAGTTACCGATATCGTGCGAAACAACGGCGTGGCGGGCAACTGGCTGTGGTGGGCATTTCTTCTTACGGGTATGCTCACGGTCTTCATATACGCAAAACTGTGGCGGCGGTCGAATGTTTTCACCGACCTGGAGTTTTATGAACTTCGATACAGCGGAAAAGGCGCGGCGTTTCTTCGCGGTTTTCGAGCGCTGTACCTGGGTGTGTTGTTCAATGTGATGATTATGGGAACAGTCTCGCTTGCGGCAATCAAAATAGGAGCCGCGCTGCTTGGCTTTTCGCCATATCAATCCGTCCTTATTGCGATGGTTGTTACGGTCGTTTACTGCGGCCTGGGCGGCATACGCTCGGTCGTCATTACCGATTTTCTGCTTTTTAGTTTTGCGATGTCCGGGGCCTTTGTAGCCGCGTTTGTCGTCTGCCGAAACGAACAGGTCGGCGGCCTTTCCGGGCTTTTCTCAAACCCGCAGGTGCGTCCGCGGCTTGATATGGCCGTAACCTTTACGGATAAAGAAAGCTTTCTCAAAAACTTCATACCGGTGATGCTCATCCCGCTGGCCGTTCAGTGGTGGAGCGTCTGGTATCCCGGCTCCGAACCCGGCGGCGGCGGTTATCTCGTTCAGAGGATGCTCTCTGCCAAAAACGAAAAAAACGCCATCGGCGCAACTCTGCTGTTTAATGTCTGCCATT
>JBGSSG010000154.1:0-2246 GCA_041737185.1 Anaerohalosphaeraceae bacterium | reverse complement strand
GCGGGCGAGTGGATAGCGTTTCTGGATGCCGATGACCAGTGGCTCACCGGAAGGCTGCGGCTGCAGACGGAACTGCTGTCGCGAAATCCTGATTTAGTATGGGTGGGGGGGAACTACTTTGATTGTCTGTGCGACGAGGGTCGTCTGGCGGAGCATACGCCGAGAGAGCGATGTTTTAAGCTGCTGGGCGGCAGGGATTATTTTGACAGCTATTTTTACGCCTGGGTCAGGTACGTCTGGGGGCATACGGACACTATGCTTATTCGGCGTGATGTATTGATTGAGGCGGGTCTGTTCAATACGGCCCTTGCGATGGCCAATGATATAGATATGTGGCTGCGCATCGCCTATTTGTATCCGAGGATAGGTTTTGTGCCGGAGCCGCTGTCGGTATATCATCTCGGCGTTTCGGACAGTATTGTGCGTCGGTACAGAAGGCTGCCTGTGTATGCGGATTTTATAAGGCGTCATCTGGCTCTGGCCGGGCGGCATAACAGGCTGGAGGAGTTTGGACCCTGCGCTGCGGCTGCGATGAAGCTTTGGATTCGCGGGCTGCTGTTCGAGGCCCGCTCGGCGGAGGTTCGGGAAATGGTCGATGCTTTTCCGCAGTTTTTTTCGTTTGCGTACAGGTCGATTGTAAAAGCAATGGTTTTGTTTCCGCGATTTACCGCCGGTTTTTTTCATGTGCTGTCGCGGGTAATCAGGATATTTAAGCTTAGACGCAGGGCGGTTCGCAGGCCCGACAAGGTTGAAATATCAAAAATCAAGAGTCAAAAGTAAAAAGTTTGGAATTTCGTATTTTTGTTTTAACGCAAAGGTTAAGCAATCAGCACGTTGGGACAAGAGAGAGAAAGGTTTTGTATGGACAGGAAATCGGAGCAGTTTTTAAGGTCGCTTTTGGAGGCGGCAAGTCCGTCTGGTTATGAGCAGCCGGCGGCGAAGATATGGCGGGACTATGTAAGGGGCAGCGTTGACGAGCTTGTCTGCGATGTGCACGGCAACAGCATAGCGGTGCTGAATCCCAGGGCGGAGTTTAAGTTTATGATAGCCGGCCATATCGACGAGATAGGTCTTATCATTACGCATATCGACGACAAGGGGTATCTGTACGCGGCGCAGATTGGCGGGATGGACCCCGCGCTGCTGGTTGGTCAGCGGGTCAAAATTATCACGGACAAGGGGGATATACTGGGCGTGATAGGCAGAAAGCCGATACACCTGATGCAGGCCGAGGAGCGCAAGAAGGGCGTGGAGATGGAAAATATCTGGATTGACATCGGGGCGGATTCGAAGAAAGCTGCGGCTAAGCGGGTTTCAATAGGCGACCCTGTTGTGGTGGATGTTTTGTATCGAAGGCTCAACGGGGACAAAATAGTAACGCGAGCGGCTGACGACAAGGCGGGGGCGTTTGTCGTGGCCCAGGTACTGCGTGCGCTGGCCCAAAGAAAGCTTAATATCTGTGTGATTGGCGTGGCTACGGTGCAGGAGGAAATCGGGCTTCGCGGCGCGATTACGTCTTCGTACCGTGTTCATCCGCAAGCAGGGATTGCGGTGGATGTCGGATTTGCCAGCGACCATCCGGAGACGGATCCGAAGAAGACCGGCGAGGTAAAGCTCGGCAAGGGGCCTGTGCTGCATCGCGGTCCCAATATAAATCCGGCGATGGAGCGAGAGCTTTTCCGGCTTGCGCGCAGGAAGAAGATAGCGTACCAGGTTACGGCGGAGTCAAGGGGAACGGGGACGGACGCCAACGCAATGCAGCTTTGCCGGGGCGGAGCTGCGACGGCGATTGTGAGTATTCCCAACCGGTATATGCACACGCCTGTAGAGGTGATATCGCTGAAGGACCTTGATGGGTGCGTCAAGCTGCTGACGGAGTTTTTGTCGGAGCATCCGAAAAGCCGGGACTATTGTCCGTAACAGCGCTGCGGTATGAACTCTACAGCGCAACTAACACCTTGCTGTGTTGGCTATAACCTGTTTGGTTATATGGAGTTAAATCCTAAATCCTAATATCTAAACCCTAAACAATATCAAATGTTCAAAATCCCAATGCTCCAAACAAAATTATCGTTTGCCGCTGTCTTTGTTTTAGTCATTTTGATTCAGTACTGTCCCGTTATAAGTCGAATAGATATAATTGGTTATGTATATCGCTCTTTGAAAAGTTGTGAAAATCCGCAGGAAACAGGCTTTTTACGGGTGTTTTCTCGAAAAGCATAATGCCCAAAACTTGCAGAATCTCG
>JBGSSG010000151.1:0-3720 GCA_041737185.1 Anaerohalosphaeraceae bacterium | reverse complement strand
ATGGCGTTAATCAACAGCTATCGGCAATTTTATTGCCGCAGAAAAAATGAACAGAGCCGTGTGGTGATACTGCTGGACATCGGCACAAACCACTGCAATGTCGTGATATGCAGAGGCGGACAGCTTCTGTTTGCCCGAGTGATACCGATGGGCTTTGCGCAGTTGAGCCAGGGCCAGATGGTTCATCGGATGATTGCCGAGGTTGACGCCTGCTGCCGGTACTACCAGACCCTGGCGGTCAGCGCTCCAATCGAACGGCTGGTTCTGCTGACAGGTAAAAACGTTGACAAGACCATTTGCGACAAGGTAGCCGAACTTGCCCAGAAAATGCAGATTCCCGCCCAGATAGGCGACGTTTTGTCGGCGATTGAAATAGGCAGCGATACCGAGCGGTGTCCGATAGACCGCAGAAATTGTAATGTTGACTGGGCCACCGCTTTCGGACTCAGTCTGGAATCGGCAGGACGATAACTTTGCTGTAAGCGAGAAAAAACTATGGCAACCATAAATTTTGTTCCGAATGATTATGTTCAGCAGCGGCAGTCAAGCCGGACGAATTTTCTTTATCTGACTCTGCTGGCGGCGTTTCTGGGCGCAATTGGAGTAACGTTTTCCATCATAAAGATTCGCCAGAGCGCCGTTCACGCCGAGTTAGCCGATTTGAACCGGCGTATGTCGCAGGCCAAAGAGCAAATCACGCAGCTTGAACAGCTCAAGACCAGCGGAAAAACAATGATAAAAAGTATGGTGATGACCGCCGAACTGCTCGAACCTGTTCCACGCAGCGTCGTTCTGGCCTCTCTGACAAACAACCTGCCTTCGGGAGTGTCCCTGCTTGATGTCGAGCTTATTGAGAAAGAACGGAAGAACAGCCCCGCTGTGTCCCACTCGGCCGCATCCAAAACCTCGCAGTATCAAAAGGCCGCAGGTCCGGCAAAAACCGAAACGCCCGTTGAAAACAAGCCCGCCATTGAGACCACCCTTGAGATAGAAGGCATTGCTCCCAGCGATATAGAAGTCGCCAGTTACATTGCGAATCTAAGCGGTTCGATACTTCTTGACACGGTGGAACTGATTCAGTCCAAAGAACAGGAAATCGACGGCGTCAAATTCCGTCAATTCCGGCTCCGCTCTGTGATAAAACCGAACCTTGCGCTCACGAAGGAAGACATCACTAAGATTCGCAAAAAGCGTGAGGAAGTTATGTAGCCCCGGTTTTTGAATCTGTCGGACGTTTAACCCGAATAACGAAAGGGCAAAATATGACCAGCGGTTTTCGACATTTAATATTCTTTGTTCTGCTGATCGGGATGGCTTATATCGCGTGGGCATATATGATTAAGCCTGCCAACGCCTATCTGGCGGATGAGCGGACCTCGATGGAGGTAAAACGCGCCAAGCTTGCAGAACTCGAACGCGCGCGCGCCACCGCCGACGACCTGAAGGCTCAGCTTGTGCGCGTCGAAGAAGCCATCAAGGTCTTCGAGAGCAAGCTGCCGCCCAAAAGCGAAATCTACACGGTTCTTGAAAACGTTACGCTTATTGCCCAGAAGCACGGCCTGACGCCCAAGACCATACGCGCTTTGAAAAACTTAGACAACCGCGGATATATCGAGCAGCCTCTCAAAATGGAACTGCACGGAGACTTTAACTCTTATTATTCGTTCCTGCTTGAGCTTGAGCGGATGGACCGCATCACCAAGATACGAGAACTGTCGCTGAAGAAAAAGTCCCAGTACGAGGGCCAGACCGAAGCGACGTTTGTAATGAGCATCTTTTTCCAGAACACAAAGGCCTGAAAGGCAGGCCCTTAACTGATAAAGGAGTCGGACTATGCTGTCTTTTCTTAAAAGTGCGCAGGTTTCCGTGCCGGCGTCGTCGCAAATGGAAGCCCCGGGCGAACAAGACGAACAGACCGTCAGCAGCGCGGAAGATTATCTGACTGTTGCCGGGCACGGGAAACGTCTCAAGCAGAGCACGATGCTTTTGGCGGGATTGTTTGTTATCGGCGCTGTCTGCGTCCTGGTGATGATTAAAAAGACCACCCCGTCTTCCGCCTCGGCCGCGGTTTCCTCCGAGGAAAATGTGCAGATAGAAACAGCTCTTGCGCAGCTTAGCGGGATGAGGTCGGAAGTGAACACGCAGATGCAGACCGTCTCCGGAAGATTTAACCAGTTTGCTCAGGTCGGGCAGATTGCCGTTGAAGACCTCAGGAAAAATCCATTCAGGCGGGAGATGGCTGCCGTTGCAATCGGCAACTCTGATGAACGCAGCCTGGCGACACAGCAGTGGCTTCAGGAACAGGCCCGGATAAAGGCCGCCGGTCTGGAGCTTTGGAGCATTACGGCTCTTCCCGAAGGGTCGTGCTGTATGATAAACGACAAAGTTCTCTATAAAGGCGGCCAGATAGACGGTTTTACCGTAACCGGAATACATAGCAGCTCGGTTGAGCTTGCCAGAGACGGTGTTGTTGTTGAATTGAAAATGAACTGATGAAGCGGATGTTCGGAAAAAAATCTAATCGGCGCAGTGAGAATTACGCCGCCGTGCTGGACCTTGAGGCTGGTCAAACAGAGCTGTCGCCGGGCCTGCGCAATCTTTATTGCCCGCAGGCCGTCGCAAAAACGCATATCCGAGACCTGCTTGATATTCTGGCGGACCAGAACAAAATCCCGTCCGAAATGGTCGAGCAAATTCGCAGCGAGCAGCAGAAAGGTCCCGTGGACCTTGAGAAGCAGCTTCTAAGACTCGGCCTGGCGCAGCAGGACATACTGGAAGCACACGCGTCGCTGTATGGGTTTGAGTTCCGGCGAATAAAGGCCGACGAAGTTGACCGAAAGGCTTTTGATAAACTTGAGTTGAGTTACATCCGCGCAAACCTTGTTCTGCCCATCGGGATTCGTGACGGCGCTCTTGTCGTCGGCACAAGCGACCCCGCGGACGTTTTCCGCATCGACGACGTTAAACGTCATACCAATATGCACGTGGATGTTGTCGTATGCAGCTCTGAGGATATTCTGGCCGTGTGCGACGAGTTTGACGAAAGCAAGTTTAACTACAACGTGGACGAATTTGTCTCCGACACCGGCGACGTCGAACTCATTCATGACGCCGAGGTGGATATCGAGGACCTGGAAAAGAGCGCAGGCGAATCCCCCGTCATCAAATTCGTCAACTACGTTCTGAGCAATGCGCTGCATGAAGGCGCAAGCGACATTCACATAGAACCCAAGGGAAACTTCACCAAGCTTAGATACCGCATTGACGGGGTTCTTTTTGACGCGATGCAGGCGCCGGCAAAAATGCATCCAGCAATGGTATCGCGCCTGAAAATTATGGCCAACCTCGACATCTCGGAGCGCCGGGTGCCGCAGGACGGCAAAATCGCCGTTATAATGGGCGGCCGGGGCGTGGATTTACGCGTATCGGTACTGCCTACCACCAACGGGGAAAAAGTCGTCATACGTCTGCTCGACAGTAAAAGCATCCTCCTTGGCTTAGACAAATCCGGGATGGAACCCCGCATTCTTGAGGCGTTCTCGCAGCAAATCGATATGCCTCACGGCATTCTTCTGGTAACAGGCCCGACGGGGTCGGGGAAAAGCACCACGCTTTATTCGGCTCTTGCGCAAATGGACAGCCAGACGCTCAATGTTTCCACCGTGGAAGACCCCGTCGAATACAATCTTGAATTCTGCAATCAGGTGCAGGTCAACGAAA
>JBGSSG010000109.1:0-5834 GCA_041737185.1 Anaerohalosphaeraceae bacterium | reverse complement strand
GGGTCGGTCATAATAGTCGCGGGGTTGGAATTAACCAGAACGATTTTGTATCCGAGTTTTCGCAGGGCCTTGCAGGCTTGTGTGCCGGAATAGTCGAATTCGCAGGCCTGGCCGATTACAATCGGCCCGGAACCGATAATCAGAACCTTCTTAATGTCGTCGCGTTTTGGCATTTTTTTCTCTCCTCGTGCATTGTATAGACTTTAGCCCCAGAGCAGGTCAACTCTGCTTATGGGATATATCGATTGGTAATAGGCATTCTTCTGTCCCTGCCGAATGCCCGCGGGGTGATTTTGACTCCCGGCGGACACTGCCTGCGTTTGTACTCGCTGCGGTCCACCATCCGGACCACCTTTTCAACCGTCGCAGCGGGCAGTCCCGAAGCGATAAGCTCGGCAGGGGATTTGTCCTGCTCAATATAACCGGCAAGTATGCGGTCAAGCAAGTCATATTCCGGCAAAGAATCGCAGTCTTTCTGGTTTTCGCGAAGCTCGGCGGTTGGAATCCGGTCGATGACGCTGCGAGGTATTCTTTCTTTTCCGGCGATATCGTTCACATACCGGCTAAGTTGATAAACCATTGTTTTTGGCACGTCTTTGATTACGGCAAACCCCCCCGCCGTGTCGCCGTAGAGCGTGGAATATCCGACGGCGGTTTCGCTTTTATTTCCGGTGGCAAGGACTATGCAGGAGAACTGGTTTGAAAGGCTCATCAGCATACTGCCGCGGATGCGGGCCTGGAGATTTTCATAAGCCAGGCCTTTTTCATCCCAGCCCGGAACGCCCGACAGGGTTTGGCTGAACTTTTCGAGAATGGCCTCTATGGGCAGGGAGTGAAACCGTATGCCGAGATTATGAGCGAGGACCTGTGCGTCATCTCTGGTCTGCGGACTGTTAAAACGCGAGGGCATCGTAACGCCGACCACATTTTCAGCTCCGATTGCGTCAGCGGCAATGACGGCGGTAAGAGCCGAGTCGATACCGCCGCTAAGGCCGATGAGCGCTTTTGTAAATCCGTTTTTCCCCGCATAGTCGCGCGTTCCAAGAACGAGGGCGTGATAAATCTCCGCGATGCCGTCAAACTGGGCCCTGCCGGCGCAGCGTTTCTGCTCCTGCGGGCAGGCGATTTCAAACTGATTATCGCTGACGTCTGCGTCGATAATCAGCAAATCCTGCTCGAAGGCCGCGGCCTGGGCGATTACAGAACCGCTGCGGTCAACGGCCATACTGCGTCCGTCAAAGACCAACTCGTCCTGTCCGCCGACAAGATTGCAGTACACGACGGGCCGGTGAAAATGCGTTGCGCATCGGCTGGCGACTTCCCGTCTTTGAAGAATTTTGCCTGCGTGAAACGGCGAGGCCGAACTGTTGACAATCAGTCCGAAAGCCCGTGCTTTTGAAAGGAACAGGTCAAGCCAGGGGAGCTTCCAGATGTCTTCACAAATGGTTAGCGCAACATAAACGCCGTTTACCTCGATGACCAACGGCTCCAAACCCGGGGAAAAATAACGATGCTCATCGAAAACGCCATAGTTAGGCAAAATCGTCTTTCGGTAAATTCCCGCCGTCCGGCCGCTTTGCAGGACAGCCAGAGAATTATAGACCGTCTGCTGATGCGCCTCGGCAAAGCCGACAAGCACGGTAAGCTCAGGATGCGACCGGGCCAGATTGTCAATCGCAAGCCGGTTATCTTCGAGGAAGCACGGGCGCAGCAGCAAATCTTCGGGCGGATAGCCGCAAAGAGACATTTCGGGAAAGACAACCAGGTTTGCGCCCTGGTCGGCCGCGGAAGAGATAAACGACCGTATCAGGGCGGTATTCCCTTTGACGTCCCCGACAGTCGCGTTGATTTGAGCAAGAGCAATTCGAACGGTCATAAAAAATCCCTTCGTCTAACCGCTTTGTTTGAGCCAATGGTCAATCGCTTCTGCCGCAAGCCTGCCGCTGTCGATGGCTTTTACTACCAGCGAGGCTCCGAGGATTGTATCCCCTGCGGCAAAAACGGCGGGGTTGGATGTCTGGAAATTTTCGGTCATTACATTGCCCCTGTCGTCGAGACGGATATCCAGCTCTTTAATCAGTTGATTGCACTGGACGTGTACAAAACCCATCGCCAGCAGGACAATTTCGGCCGGCAGGACAAAATCCGTACCGGGCGTTTCCTTCATTTTCCACTGTTCGCCTGCCTTGTACCACTCGACAACGCAGGCGTGGATTTCCTTAACGCCTGTATGGTCGCCGGCGAATTTTTTGGCAAGAACGCTCCATCGCCTGTCGCAGCCTTCTTCCTGACAAGAAGATGTACGCATCATCCTCGGCCACATCGGCCAGGGCGTATCGGTCGGCCTGTTGTCCGGGGGCTTGGGCAGTATTTCAAGCTGTGTGATGGTTTTGGCCCCCTGCCGACGGGCCGTTCCGACGCAGTCGCTGCCCGTATCGCCGCCGCCTATGACCACGACGTTCCTGCCGTTTGCGCTGATTCTCGCTGCCGGGTCGAATGACTGTCCCGCGATGATTCGATTCTGCTGCGAAAGGTAATCCATCGCGAAATGGATATTTCCAAACTCTCTGCCGGGAACATCGATATCTCTGGGCTGTGTGGCGCCCATTGTCAGGCATACTGCGTTAAACATTTTCATAAGATACCGTGCCGAGATATCCCTGCCGGCATCGACGCCGTTATGGAAATGGACGCCTTCGGCGCCGAGTTGTTCGAGCCTTCGGTCGAGTACCCATTTTTCGAGTTTGAAATCCGGTATGCCGTACCGCATCAGGCCGCCGGGCAATTCGTCGCGCTCGAAAACGGAAACGTCGTGGCCGGCACGGGCAAGCTGCTGGGCCGCTGCAAGACCCGCAGGGCCGGACCCTATGACCGCTGCCTGTCTTCCGGTTTTTTGACCGGCCAACAGAGGTTTAATCCAGCCTTCGGCAAAGCCCCTCTCGACAATCTGATACTCGATATGGCGGATGAGGACGGGCTGGTCGTTGACGGCCAGCGTGCAGGATGTCTCACAGGGGGCGGGACATACGCGGCCGGTAATTTCGGGGAAGTTGTTGGTCGAATGAAGATTTTCGCAGGCCTGCCGCCATCGGCCCTGGAAAACAAGCTCATTGAATTCGGGGATTCTGTTTTTAATCGGGCAGCCCGTACCGTGGCAGAACGGGATGCCGCAGTCGGAGCATCTGGCCGCCTGCTTTTTTATATCGTCAGGAGAAAGCGGGATTTCTATTTCACGGAAATCCCCAGTTCGTTCTTCGATTGGCCGATGCCCGACGGGCTGACGGTTATATTCAAGGAAACCTTTTGTTTTAGCCATTGAAGACCTCTTCTGTGGCCGGCGTTGTTTCGGTGCCTCGGCGTTCCTGCGCCTTGATGCGTTCGAGCGCTTTTCGATAGTCTATGGGGATAACCTTTACGAAACGTCCGACCATATCGGGCCAGGCGTTGAGAATGCGTTTAGCCCTTGAACTGCGGGTGAGTTTCTCATGTTTTTCTATCAACTGATACAGCAGGTCGCGGTCCTCCTGCCGCCAGACATTTTCGAGGTCAACCATATCGAGGTTGCAGAGCGTGTCAAAAAGCTGCATTTCGTCGAGAACATAAGCGATTCCGCCGCTCATACCGGCAGCGAAGTTGCATCCGGTCTTTCCGAGGACGACCACTGTGCCGCCGGTCATATATTCGCAGCCGTGGTCTCCGAGGCCCTCAACAACGGCGATTGCGCCGCTGTTTCTTACGGCAAACCGTTCCCCGGCCATACCGTTTATAAACGCCCAGCCGGACGTGGCTCCGTACAGGAGAGTATTGCCGACTATAATATTTTCGTGCGCCATAAACGGCGAATCGGGCGGGGTCTCGACGATGATTTTGCCGCCGGACAAGCCTTTTCCGAGATAGTCGTTGCTCTCTCCGATAAGGCGAAGCGTTACTCCGCGGGCAAGAAACGCGCCGAAGCTCTGGCCGGCCGAACCGGTAAAGGTAATATGAATCGTCTCATCGGGAAGACCATCCGGGCCGTGTTTTGAGACGATTCTGTTGCTGAGAATCGTACCGACGGCACGATTGATGTTGCGGATAGTCATCTCAAGTTTTACAGGCTGTTTGTCCTCGATGGCCGGGCGGCATTTTTCGATGATTTTCCAGTCGAGATGGTCTGCCAGCCTGTCCGTCTGGGCGCGGATGAGTCTGACGGCCCGGCCTTGCGGCACATCGGCCCGATGAAACACGGCTGAAAAATCCAGGCCTTTCGCCTTGTAATGTTCAATCGCCTTTTTTACGCACAGACGGTCGGCGCATCCTATCATTTCGTCAAACTTTCGAAAGCCAAGCTGCGCCATAATGCCGCGGACTTCCTCGGCGACAAAAAACATATATCGTTGGAGGTATTCGGGTTTTCCCGCAAAGCGTTTGCGAAGCTGCGGGTACTGTGTGGCTATGCCGTAGGTACAGGCTCCCTCGTGGCATTTTCGCAGGAGGGTACAGCCGAGGGTAACCAGCGCAGCGGTACCGAACCCGAACTGTTCGGCGCCGAGCATCGCCGCCACCGCGACATCGCGTCCTGTTCTCATCTGCCCGTCAACCTGAACGCGTATTCTGTCGCGAAGCCCGTTAAGCACACGAACCTGCTGCGTTTCCGCCAGGCCTATTTCCCAGGGACAGCCCGCGTGCTTTATTGACGACCAGGGGCTTGCGCCGGTTCCGCCGTCATGGCCGCTGATAAGCACTTCATCGGCGTTGCCCTTTGCGACCCCGGCGGCTATGGTCCCGACGCCAGCCTCAGAGACAAGTTTTACCGAAACTTTCGCCTTCGGATTGCTGCACTTGAGGTCGTAGATAAGCTGCGAGAGGTCTTCAATTGAGTAAATATCGTGGTGCGGCGGCGGGGAGATAAGCGTTACCCCGGGCGTGGAGAATCGCAGAGCGGCGATTTCATCGGAGACTTTATGTCCGGGAAGCTGGCCGCCTTCGCCCGGCTTTGCGCCCTGGGCCATTTTAATCTGTATCTCTTTTGCATTAGCAAGGTAGTAAATTGTTACTCCGAATCTGCCGCTGGCGACCTGTTTTATCGCACAGTTAAGCGAGTCGCCGTTGGGCAGGGGCAGATACCGCTGCGGGTCTTCGCCGCCTTCCCCGGTGTTGCTCATCGCCCCGAGCCGATTCATCGCTATCGCCATGCATTCGTGCGCCTCCTTGCTTATAGAGCCGTGGCTCATCGCGCCGGTGCAGAAGCGTCTGACAATCTGTTCTGCGGGTTCGACCTGTTCGATTGGGACCGATTGGCCCGGGACAAACTCGAACAAACCACGCAGTGTGCACAGATTTTTCGACTGGTCGTTGACCGCCCCGGCGAATTGTTGATATGCAGACCGGTCGTCGTTCACCACGGCGTGCTGAAGGCAGGCAACGGTATCCGGATTCCAGAGATGCCGTTCGCCGTCAGTTCGGAAATGATATTCGCCGCCGAAGTCAAGCTCCAGTTGGCCGGGCCTTAGCGGCCTGTAAGCCTGCTGATGACGGCGGACGGCATCCTGTGCAACCTGTCCGAGGCCTATTCCGCCGATGCGGGAGCTTGTGCCTGTGAAATACTCGTCAACCAATCCCTTATCCAGCCCGACCGCTTCGAACAACTGGGCGTTGAAATAGCTGCGAAGCGTCGATATGCCCATTTTGCTCATCACCTTCAAAATACCTTTTTTGACGGCTGCGATATAATTGTCCGCAAGCTGCACCGAATCCATCCCGGCCGGCAGGTCGCCCTGGCGTACAAGATGCGGCAGCAGTTCGAAAACCAGATACGGGTTCACGACGTTTGCCCCGTAGCCGCAAAGAAGGCA
>JBGSSG010000093.1:0-3473 GCA_041737185.1 Anaerohalosphaeraceae bacterium | reverse complement strand
TCAGTTTCACAAAAACAGCTTGTCCATCTATGCATTTACCGGAAGAACCAATTTAAAACGGCATATCGTTATCTTCACCTGGCCCAGTATTTCTTGCCACTTTAAGAGCTAATTTGTCCTGATTCCGCAATGCCCACCTTTCACCATTCTCGGTTAACCGAAAAACGAAATAACGATTCCCGTTATAGTCCTGTGTTTCATGATCTGCAATAAATCCTTTAATTTTCAACGATTTCAAACTCAGACTTGTCGCCACTTTGTTAAAGCCCGCTTTCTCCATTTCATTGGCAATCTGATATGCAGACGGACCTTCAGCATCCACCAAACTTTCTGCAATAACTACCGCAAAAGCTGTAAGTTCATGAGGACTAAAACCTTCTGTCGGCTTCGTTGCGGAAATGTCTTCAATCGTTCTGTTTCTATTCACTCGCTCAATTGACGCGTTAATCTTTTCAATAATCTTGTCTTTTAACGCACCGAAGTCGCTGGGTGAACCTGTTTTGTACCGTATAATGTGTCTGTGCTGAATATCAAAAGGAAACTTATCCCTGCCTTCCGCACAAATCATCACAATTTCTTTTCCCGTCGCAAGTGCATAGCCTAACTCAAACCAAACATTAGGATTGTCAGTGGTAATATCGGCAAGACACAAAAGAGACTCTTTAATTCCATCCTGGATGTCTTGATAAACAATTTTCGTTTTTGGATCTCTATCGACACGATAAGGCTCCAAATCGACAACACTACTGATAGCAGGAGCAATTACTTCGTCATAACGCTTATCAAATACATCATTATCAAACGGTTGAATTACAAAACATTTCTCCACAATATCGCTCCTTTTTTTCTATCGTGTTGTTTTTATTTTTCGAGGGCTATGAGGTCTTCGTAGGTCTGGCGTCTTCGGATGACGGAGAAGGTATCGCCATCGACGAGTACCTCGGCGACCAGCGGGCGGGCGTTGTAGTTGCTGGCCATGGTATAGCCGTAGGCCCCGGCGGTGAAGATCGCCAGCAGGTCGCCGCGACTAACCGGCGGCAACGGACGGTCTTTGGCAAAAAAGTCCGTCCCTTCGCAGATCGGCCCTACGATATCCACTTCCTCGGTTCCCGCGGTCGCATAGCCCTTGGCACGCTTTTGGGGCACACACTCTGCGGCCACCGCCGTCGGCCAGATAAAATGAAACGCCTCGTACAGGCACGGACGCATCAGGTCGTTCATCCCGGCATCGACGATGACAAACTGCTTGCTGCCCCCCTGCTTTTTATACAGCGTCCGCGTCAGCAGTATCCCGGCGTTGGCGATGATGCTCTTGCCCGGTTCGAGGATCAGCTTGAGGTCTTTGCCCTTGAGCAGTGGGATAATGCCGGAGGCATAGTCGGCCGCTGACGGCACGGTGCCGGTTTCATAATCGGCCCCATAGCCGCCGCCCAGGTCGAGCGCCTCGATGCGATACCCCTTGCCGCGCAGGTCGTCGATCAGCGGCAGGATTTTCGTCACGCCGCTGACATACGGGTCGATGGTCTTGCCGCCGGAACCCAGATGGACGTGGATCGCGCACAGATCGACCCAACTGTTCTTGCCAAACTGCGCAAAGACCCGCTGCGCCCGCTCGATATCTACGCCGAACTTGGTTTCCTTGGCGCCAGTGTTGATGTGCTTGTGGGTGTCAAACGAGATATCCGGGTTGACACGAAGGGCGGCCTTGGTCTTTTTGCCGGTCTTTTTGGCCAGCAGAATCAGATTTTCCAGCTCCGCCTCGGATTCGATATTAAAATAGCCAATGCCTGCCTCCAGCGCCTCGACGACCTCTTTGTCGGTTTTGCCGACGCCGGCATAGACGATCTTTTTCATATCGGCCCCGGCTTGCTTAGCGCGATACAACTCCCCACCGCTGACAATATCAAACCCGCTGCCCGCCTGCGCCAACAGCCGCAGGATGGTCAGGTTGCCGCAGGCCTTGACCGCATAGCAGACCGTCGTATCCAGCACCGCGTATGCCCGCCGAATCTTTTTAAGGTGATCTAAAAACGTCGCTTTGCTGTAAATATAGACCGGCGTGCCGACAGCCTCGGCGATCTTTTCCACATCAACACCCTCGGCCAGCAGCCGACCGTTCTTGTACTGAAATAAATCCATACCCGAAATCCTTATCACTGATGTTTTATACATCTAATCGTTTCTGATAACCGTCTATCAACCGCCGTGTCGTTTTGCCGGGCTTGCCGTCGCCGACGGTGTGGGCTTCGACGGCGATGACAGGCAGGACCTGCATAATCACGTTGGTCAAAAAGACCTCTTCAGCCGCCAGCAGGTCGGCAATACGCAGGGGCTTTTCCTCGACCGTCAAGCCTTCTTGGGCCGCCACTTCAAGCACTGTCTTTCGGGCAATCCCGGCCAGCACGGGCGTCTCCAGCGGCGGGGTGGACAGCACACTGTCCTTGACCAAAAAGACATTGCTGATGCACCCCTCGGCCAGCACATTGTCGGCGGTAAACCACAGGGCCTCGGCGGCCAGCTTTTCGTGGGCGTTTCGCAGGGCCGTCAGCCGCGGGCCGTAGCAGGTGGTCTTGTGGCCGCAGAAGGGGTCCTTGGGGTTTTGGCGAAAATCGGTCAGGATGACACGAACGCCTTTGTCGTAATAGTCTCTCGGATATGGCGAAAACTCCGCCGCGGTAATCAGCAGATTCGACGACGGCAGGCCGTCCTTTTCCAGCGGCCCATTGGATAGCGACAGCCGAAGCCGGGCGTCTGTCAGCTCATTGGCCTCCATCAGCCGGTCAATCGCGGCGGCGATCTCGTTGTCGCTGTTTCGATTGCAGATGCTCAGCGCCGCGGCGCTGGTGTTGAGGCGGGCCAAATGGTCGGCCAGACGAAACACGCGGCCCTTGACCGCCCGCATCGTTTCAAACAGACCGATGCCGTAAAGAAAGCTACTGTCCGTAATGGGAACCTGCGCCTTGTCGGCGTCGAGGATCGCACCGTTGAGAAAGACTTTTTCCATCGTTTCACTTTTCCACCTAAAATTATCATTTAATCGCCCTGCACATGGTGCAAAGACATCTTCGAGGCGGTTATCATACGTATGAATCACGGAAAAATACAGAAAAAACCATAAAAACAGCGAACCAAAACACTTGCCGGAAATTATTTTAACACGCTTCATGTATTGGCCGAATAGAATATACTGGAAATTTAATAGAGCCGACTTACAATAGGCGGTTTTATGAACCGGAAACTTTATAGGACATTGCAATGAATATGAAAGTACATCTCTCTCGGCCGGATATTACCGAAGCGGAAATTGATGCGGTGTGTGAGGTGCTGCGCAGTCCTAACCTGTCGCTGGGGCCGAAGTTACGCGAGTTTGAGGCGGCCTTTGAGCAATACATCGGCTGTCAATACGCCATTGCCGTCAACAGCGGCACCAGCGGGCTGTTTTTATGCGCCGAGGCAATGGGCATCGGGCCGGG
>JBGSSG010000077.1:0-1668 GCA_041737185.1 Anaerohalosphaeraceae bacterium | reverse complement strand
GAGGGCATTAAGCGACAGCAGTCCCAGCGACGGCGGACAGTCGATGAGCATATAGTCGTATTGCGCAGCGACCGGCTCTAAGGCCTTCTTCAGGATAATCTCACGTCCGACCTCGTTGACCAATTCGCTTTCGGCCCCGACCAGATTGAAGCTGGCCCCCAACACCCACAGGTTGTCCCGCACAGGTATTGCCGCCGAAGCGATGTCTGCCGCCCCAGTCAGCACTTCATAGACGCCGTTTGTGGAGTTGCTGTCGGCTCCCAGATGGATAGTCAGGTGGGCCTGCGGGTCCAGATCAATGACCAGTGTTCGCAGTCCCTTCATCGACAGTGCCGCGGCGATATTGGCCACCGTGGTGGTCTTTCCGACGCCGCCTTTTTGGTTCAGTACCGCAATGGTTCGCACGGATTACAATGCCTCCATGGAAGTCGAGGGGGTTCCGTTGGGATTCGGGTTTTTTAAGACCGCGTCGAGAACGCCGTTGATAAAACGCGGCGCCTGTTCGGAGCTGTATTTTTTGGCGATTTCAATGGCCTCGTTGATGACGACCTTGCACGGCATGTCGGGGCAGTGGCGAAGCTGATAGACGGCCAGCCGCAAAATGGCGCGATCGACATGCGATAGTCGCGACAGTTTCCAGCGGAGCGTGGCTTGAACGATGATGCGGTCGCACTCATCGACAAGCTGCCAGACGCCTTTGGTCCATTCCTCGGCCAGCCGAAGCGTCAGGTCGTCGTCGGTCTGCTCGCGAAAGAACAGCCCCAGCATCTCCATGACATCCTCTCCCTGCACGTCCAGTTGGCACAGGGCCTGCATGGTCATTTCCCGAGCTTGGGTTCTGCGGTCCAAAGTCACGTGTATGGGTTCCTCTATTATGGATTTTTGAATTGTAAAGAACGGTCGGTTACAGCTTGCCCATCAGGTCGGCCATTTCTATCGCTGCCATGGCCGCACTGACCCCGGCGTTGCCCTGTTTGGTTCCGGCCCGCTCGATGGCCTGCTCAATGGTATCGCAGGTCAGAATGCCGAAGATGGTCGGAATGCCGGTGTCGTAATTGACGGTACCGACGCCGCGTGAGATCTGCTGGCAGACATAATCGTAGTGATTGGTCTGGCCGCGAATGACCGCCCCCAGACACAGCACCGCGGCGTATTTGCCGCTTTGGGCCAGTTTTTTGGCCGCGACGGTGATCTCGATGGTTCCCGGCACCCAGACGGCCGTAATCTGCTTTTCGGCCGCGCCGTGCCGCACAAGGCAGTCCACCGCTCCGCCCAGCAGCTTGGACGTGATGAACTCGTTAAATCGGCTTACGACGATGGCATACTGATGCTTGCCGGCGGCCAGCTGCCCTTTGATCTCGTTAATCATCGGTTTACTCTCCTATTAGAGACTTATAGATTGTTGTACTTTTCTATTATGGTCGATTTATAGGACGCTGTCGATACCGTACTGATAAAAAAGAATTCCATCCTGCATTGGCGTCGGTTTTAAGCAGTCCTTAACGCCCGCAATTATAAGGGCTTAAAGTTAAAAAGGCCAGAGAAATCTTTATGAAAAATAAAAGGTCCTATTTTTATCGTCTTTTCCGCAAGTACACCTCATTTTTGTCCGATGACGGAAAGGGTCTATTTGTGTGTTTTTTTGCGTTGTCAAGACTTGAAAGGCTT
>JBGSSG010000068.1:0-3752 GCA_041737185.1 Anaerohalosphaeraceae bacterium | reverse complement strand
AACAGTCAAAATACGTATTATGGTATTCCTGGGAGGGAGAAATGAGCGATTTGTCGCCGTCAAAGAAACTTACCCTTTTCAGGAAAACAACATCGGCGTCCAGAAGAAGATAGTTTTCGGCAAGGTTCGGGATGGCATAGCAGCTTCCAAGCTTGATGAACTGCTGAAAGAGCCAGCCGGCGCGGTTGGCGTTGGCCGGATACTCGGCCTGCCATCGTCGACGAATTGCCTCAAGGGAAGGTTCGCCGTCGGAGAAAAATGTGTTTTCAGGGATGATTTCGACGTCTTCGGGTCGAATATCGAGGTCGCCGCAAATAACATAGATTCTGTTAAGATTGACAACGTTTTTTCTGCATCCGGCGATACAGAATGGCAGGATGTCCTGGTCTTTCCTGTGGCATGGTATGACAATGTCGATGGGCTGGTTATTCATACGCGATTTTGTCTTTGAATGATGCGGAAATATTCTCTGCCGGAATGTGTGCCAAGCGGATGTGCGGTTTCGAGAGCGTTAATATCGATGCGCCAGCCCTGTTTATATTTTTCCGCCAGGGCCTCTACCGTAAGCTCCGCAGAATCGTCCCATTGGTTGGCGGTTGAAGTATTGACCATATTGACCTGAATCGCGCCGGCGCAAATTTTCTCAAAGGCAAGCAGCCGGCCGAACTGCTCCGGATGCCGCTGTACATATCGGCAGCACCAGGATTCAAACGTGTTTGGATTGAAAAAGAAGCCGAAAAATTTCAGAAGTTTACGCCTGGGATAGACTTTGCCGACGACTTTGACCATACCGGAGGACGGGGCGAACAATTTATGAATCATCGCCCCGCCTTTCATCGTGCCGGCGACGATTGCCCTTACATCCTGTGTGCGATACACCGTCGCGCACAGTTCAAACGGATAGTACACGCCCGATGTCAGTCCCTTCGTCCAGTCCGCCGAATAAACGCGCCGGCCGCTTATGGACAATTCCCTTACATTGCCGGCGGCAAAATCATCCGGCATCTGCCGTTTATCCAGCCGAAGGGAAAAACCCAGCAAATCGCCCCCCAAATCAGCGAAGGTCTTTTCAATCAAATCCAGCGGCACAGAGTCGAAATAAACGACGTCATCGATGCCGAAAAGGACATAAGGCGTATCGACCTGCTCAATGATATTCAGCAAATCGTAATGAAAATCGGTTTCGCGGACAATCCGGCAATTTGGAAACTGTGAAAAACAGTAATCATACTCGCTGTCGAATAATTCCGGTTTATATAAAATATCTGTCTGTATTGCCTCGGCCGGCAGAGACCTTCGCAGACTTTCCAGGTAGCCGTGCAATTGCAGAGGCCGGTTTTTGGTGAATACGATATTGGAAATCAGCTTTGCCATTCTGCCTGTCGAGCCTGCGGCCGGGCTTGTACTCGATATTCCCATTATTATGGTGCAATCAACTGCGTCTCGTACAGATTCTTATAAATCTGGCAGGTCTTAATCAATTCAGCGTGTTTGCCATCGGCGACAATACGTCCCTTGTCAACAACGACGATGCGGTCCGCCGAAATTACCGTGCTGAAACGGTGGGCAATGAGAAAACACGTCCGGCCCTTCATAATATCCTCCAGCGCAGCGTGAATCCTGGCTTCACTTTCGGCGTCAATCTGGCTCATCGCCTCGTCAAAAATGAGTATTCTCGGATTTTTGAGGATTGCCCGTGCGATAACGATTCGCTGAAGCTGGCCGCCGCTGAAACCGCTGCTGAGTTCGCCTATCAGGGAATCGTAACCATTGGGCAGTGATATGATAAATTCGTGTGCATAAGCCCGTTTGGCCGCGATAATGACCTCGTCTCGCGTCGCATCCGGTTTGCCGTAGGCGATATTATTGGCCACGGTATCATTAAACGTCACCACGTTCTGCGTGACCATACCTATCTGGTCGCGCAGACTCGCCAGAGTGGCCCTGTGGATGTCCTGGCCGTCGATGAAAATTTGTCCGCTGTCCGGGTCATAAAACCGCGGCAGCAGATTCACCAGCGTCGTCTTGCCCGACCCGTTGGAGCCGACCACCGCCACCGTCTGTCCCGCCGGCACAGTCAGGTTAATCCCCTCCAGCGCAGGCCTGTCCGCTCCCGGATAAGTAAAAACAATATCGCGAAATGTAATCGTATCACGCAAGGGTTTTAACTCAAAGGCGTCAGCGGCTTCCTTTTCCAACGGTTCGTCGATTACCGCAAAAACACGCTCCGCGGCGGCGTTGGCCTGCTGGATATTATTCCAAACGTCGCTGACCTTACGCACCGACTCGGCCGCAGCCCCAAGACAAACCATCAGTGCAAAAAACGAACTGGCCTGCATCCCGTCATACTGGTATGTCACCCACGCCGCGCCCAGCAGAATTACCGCCCCGCCGGCAACCATTCCCATTGCATCCATCGTCGGGCTGGTTGCCGCTTCGATTTTAGACATCCTGAGGCTATACTTAAGAAAAGCCTGATTCTTCTTTTCGTATTCTTCAATTTCCCACTGTTGGCGATTATAAACCTTGACAACACGAAGCGAGTTCATCGCTTCCTGGACGCGCCCCAACATCTGCGACGTCGAAACCAGAGATTTTCTCATCGCCTTTTTCATCTTTTTGCCGAAAATAGCGATAACCGCCACCACCGCCGGGGCCGAGGTCAGAAAAATCAACGCCAGTTTCCAGTTAATGACAAACGCCCCGCTCAGCGATCCGATAGCCACCAGCGGTTCGCGGAGGGTTTTGCCGAAAAGGATTTTGATGCCTCTGCCGCTCTGGGCCACGTCGCCGATAATTCGGCTGGTCGTATCGCTGGTGCCGCGCGACGCAAAAAAACCCACCGGCATATACATCGTATGCCGAAAAACATCTTCGCGCAACTTAGTATTGGCGATAGATACGATTTTTTCCGCCAGGTAGGATTGATAATAGCGAGCCCAGCACCGGATGATGGTCATTACGGTCAGCCCCGCAATCACCACTATCATCGCCTGTAATATGCTTTCTTTGGTCTCATTGCGCGGAATAAAACTTACCGGCCATTGCGCCATATCGATATAGAATGGCTTAGCGGACGTTTTCAGCGTTAGCGACAGCGATTGCGGTTGGCCCTGTTTGTCTGTGCGCAGAATGGACAGCGAAAGCGGTTGATCGGCGGCGGAAGTAGCCAGGATGTCGAGTATTTCGGCTCGTTCGGTGCCCCGCCCGGCTCGGCCGGTGACGGTTACGCCGGTTATCCGGTCGCCCAACTGAAGGCCGGCGTCTCGGCCCCACCCTTTATCTTCAACGCGGCTGATTAACAGGTCCGGCGGGTCATTACGGCCGGGAACATAAAAATCGACGCCGTACCGCCAACTGCAGCTCTTACGGTCCACCCAGCAGTGCAGCCCTTCTTCGCCCATCATAACTTTTAACAGCGGAACAATCGTCAGAAAACTGGTCGAGAACATCAGCGCAATCATCCCCGACCAGAAAAACACCGCAATAAGTCTGGCACGCTGCGGCCAGACATAACCCAGAACACGCTTAAACGCGGATAAATCTGTTGTTTTCTCGCTCATTCCTTACTGTCTTCCATCAAAAACAAGGGAGGCTAACACGAAATGCCCTTGCGGTCAAGACAATCAATGTCAGCCGTCAGCGATGGGTGCACGTCAGCGGTCTGCGTACATATCCTGATAATACTGCCGATAGGCGCCGGAAACTACATTGTCCAGCCAGCCCCTGTTGGATAGATACCAGTCGATTGT
>JBGSSG010000314.1:0-2236 GCA_041737185.1 Anaerohalosphaeraceae bacterium | reverse complement strand
AATTTTGTCTTGTGCATATCATAGCCGCCGATTTCGTCGGCCAGGTCGCCGACGCTTTTACCGGTTTGGGCCATCAGGTCAAGTATCATCGCCATAGCCACAAGGCTGTCTCGTATGGGTCCTACGCGGAGGTCGATTACTCCGCCGTTGCCTTCGCCGCCGATTATGCAGTTGTTTTCCACTATAGCCTGGGCCACATTTGCCTCGCCGACTGGTGTTCTGAAAACCTTCCCGCCGGCGGCATTGGCGATGTCGTCAATCATACGGGATGTTGACAGGTTGGCAGCAGCCGATGCGCCGGGATTGGCGGCGAACATATATCTGGCGGCAAGGGCCAGAGTGAATTCCTCGCCAATGTATCTTCCGGCCCGGTCAACAATGGCAAGGCGGTCTGCGTCCGGGTCCTGCGCAAAGCCTATGTCGGCGCGATGTTCAAGGACGGCCTGACACAGCGAAGTCAGGTTTTCCTTTGTCGGTTCCGGTGCGTGCGCGAACAGGCCGGTGGGCTGCTGGTTTAAACCTATAACCCGGCAGCCGAGTTTTTCAAGCAGGAGTGTGCCTTCGGGGCCGCCTGCGCCATTGATGCTGTCGAGGACGACGGTGAATTTTTTCTGCGAGATGCGCTGAGGCTGGACAATGGGGAGGACTTTCCGGACGTGTAATTCGGCGGCGCGTGGGTCAATCGTTATGCTGCCGCAGCTTACGGCGTCTTCATAAATAAATTCTTTATCGAGAAAAATCCGTTTGATTTTTTCCGCTATGGGTTTTGGAGGAGCGATGCCGTCGGCCAGAAGCAACTTTATGCCGTTGTATTGTACGGGATTATGGCTGGCGGTGATTACCACTGCGCCGCTGCATTTAAGAAGTCGCAGCATAACGCCCGCGGCGGGTGTGGAGCAGACGCCCAAATCGATTACATCGCTGCCCGCGGCGGAAAGCCCCGATGCGACGGCACAAAAGAGCATTTCCCCAGATGGCCGCGAATCCCTGCCGACGGCCACAACGGGCCGTTTGTCGCTTGGTATTGTTTTACGCAGGAAGACGCCGAACGCGCTGCCGAAGGCGACGGCGGTTTCGGGAAAAAGATTTTTCCCAACCAGCCCCCGTAAGCCGCTGATGCTGATAATCAGTTCTTCCATTGTCCGCCCTTATATGTTTCTGGTGTGCTCGAGGGTATATTTAAGTTTTTCAACGACTTTTTCGACCTGCTGTTCTTTAAGCGCAAGGATGTCTTTGAGAGCCTGTCCGATATGCGGCAAATATATTTCGATATAGCCGCGTTTGGCTAATTCCTCGCGGATTCGTTTCTGTTTTCGCACGTGCATCCCGAGTTTTCGGCCGCATTCCTGTATGGCCAGTTTGATTTCACGAATGATTTCGGGATAGTGCGCAACGGCTTCCTTGCTTTCGGAGGTGAACGGCACCCAGACCGATGCGATATGCACCATAAGCATAACCGGTCCCACCGGCAGCGCGCCGCGGCTCTGGCTCAGCCCGTAATTGCGCCAGTTGGTTTCGAGCACGGCCTTATAGACGGCGCAGGCGGACTGCTGGTAGAGCAGCGGCACACGGTTGGCAAAACGCAGCAGCTTCATAAGCGATTCCTTTTCATCTTTTTGGCCGGCGTCGTCTTCGTCGTCCTCGGTCGCGGAGGAATCTTTTGTTCCGTAAGCAAGAGCGGCCTCGACAAGGAAGGGGTTGCCGCGATATACGCAGGGTTTTCTCGTGGAAGCGGAATAAAATTCGGCGGCGACGACGCGTTTGAGACCTTCGATAAGTTTTTCCTCGCCGATAGGCCCGATGCAGTCGGTCGGCGGCGCCATCAGTTTTGTGGAGCCGACGGCCTGGTGGAGCATTTCGGCGTCTTTGATGGAAAGCTGTGAAGGTTTTGCGCGGACGGGAAGTTTAGCCTTTTTGAGTATTTCCCCGGCCAGCCGGGGACTTACACGCGAGAATTCCGAGTGCAGAAAATCGCTCATTGTCCTGCACGAACTGTTTCGAGCCATTTTATACAGCACGCCGACCTCGACTCCGTAAGGATGAGGTTTGATTTCGACCGGAATAAACGGAAGCTGATTGTTCTGCCTCTGATATTCGGAAACCGACCCGTCGGGAGCGGCATAAGTAATCGCGGCGTGCGGATTTGCGATGGCGGTCTGGGCAAGGTATTCATCAACGCTTTGTCTGCCTTTCTGGTATCTGCCTTCAAGCGCGATGGTTACGCTGGTGCCTGTGG
>JBGSSG010000052.1:0-2230 GCA_041737185.1 Anaerohalosphaeraceae bacterium | reverse complement strand
ACATCGCTCATACCTTCATAAAAGTAAGGCTGCGCAATATTCTGTATGTGAACCATCGGCACAAAACCAAGCGGATTGACCTCTTCCCCTGCCGGCTCGAAATTCTCATATCTCTGCCATGCATGCGGCCCCAGAACCTCTGTTACCGTAACCGTCTTTTGACGCACCGGCTGCGATTTACCCTTAAAAATCCGAAATACAATCCCGCCGTCATCCTCCACATCGTTCAACGGCTGGTAAAAATGCTGCACATAATAACTAACCCTGCGATAATCGTTTTCTTCCAGAATTGGCAGCGCCCGGGACGCCTCGATAAGCTCCAGGCCAATCTGTCCCGCAGTACGCAGAATAGAGGAAATATCCTCCCCCTGACCCGACTGCAACCCACCAGACGTGTCGTCTTTGGACAACCGACGGCCCAATGCGGACAAAAGACTTGAACCCGGACGGACCAAACAGTCCACAAAACCGTAAACGCTCCCAAGCACCGCCATATCCTGGAAAAAAACCGCCCCGCCATTCGCCTCAAACACCGCCTGCAAAATCTTCTCTATCTCCCTGCGACGCCGCATCTGCGACGCCTTGCTGATTATCGACACATCCTTGCCGAACAAAAAATCCACCATAGCGTTAATGCGCCAGCCGATATCGTTCTCTATCACCACCTCTTTACGCTGAATATCGCCGACCTCTCTGCCAGACAAAACTCCTCCTCCCGCCCCTCCATAAACACGCCCCGTTGTCCTCGCGGGAAGCCCATATTCCTGAGCCTGTGTATATGGCCGAAATGTCTCGCCGAATCCCGCAGCCCCGCAAATACCACCCGTCTCAACCATCGGATTCTGATAATAATCCCACAGCCTGCCGAAATGCTCTCCGCGCCTCGGCCACTCTTCATTTATCAGCCATCCCACATAAGCTTCTTTGAGCCGCTGGTCGTTGAATACGCTGAAATCAAATCCCATTTCTTGCTCCTGCCGCTTTCGTTCCTCGATTCCGTTTCTTCCGGCCTTATTCACGCCTCCATATTTGGGATAAACTTGCAGTTTTCGTTCGAAATCCGTACAAAATCACCCAGCCCAAAATCCATAACCCCTTGAAAACACTGGCGATACAATTTCTCAAATCCTTGTCCGATAGCAAGATAGTACAATACCACTTTTCGAATCAGGAGCCGCCGTGTCGTGTAAATCCCGCCTCCGGCCAGATGCTCGACGAGGTTTCCTCCGGGCTGGATGAGGCGATTGGCGGCAGGCTGATTTCCGCAGACCGGCTGCTGCTGAAAACAGATTAAGAGCCTATCCGAATAATTCTTTCGTGATGAGGTCGAGCGAAAAGGCCGAGGCCAAGGCGGCAGGGCCAAAATCGCCGCAGGCGTAGCTGAATACTACGTCGAGGACGATTTTGGCCCGACAACGCCGGCATCGGGCTTTGCAGCCGACCGCAATAGATAGGGTTATTCGGATAGGCTCTGAACGCGATGAACCCCAAAGCGGTACTGTCGAGGGGCTACAGTATTACCGTTAATAAGCGGACGGGGACGATTTTGACATCGGCAGGCCAGGTGCAAAAAGGGGATTTGATTGCGACCGAGTTATCGGGGGATGAAGCGGTTGAGAGCATAGTGGAAAAAACGCTGATTAAAGAGCGGAAAAAGTAAAATGCCGAATGTTCAGTGGGTTCGTCCGGTTAATGGGTAGGCGGGTTGCAAAAAACTAACCTTTGTTGACAGAAAAAAGGCGACTCGGGGAGACGGTATTTTGTCATTCCGAACGAAACGCCGCAGAGCACCAGCGTCGCGGCGTAATGTGAGGAATCGGATTAAAAGGAATTTTTCTTTTTTAATAGACCCCTCACCCCATAAAGGGGATTCGGGATGACAGTTCCACTCACTGTCTGCGTCGAAGTGCTAAGCCGCCCAAGCCCAACAGCAAAAGCGAAGCAGGACTTTTTCAACAGCCCCACTGCCCTCGGTTTTTCCGGTTTTCTGGAATTATCAGATGAGGCCGGAGAATAAGGAGGCGGAAAAACCGCAATTATTCTTATGAATGGAACCATTCAGGATGTGCAGTTAAGCAATTGCACAACTCCTATGATAACCGATGCGCTGGCGACTGTCGCAAAAAGAATCAGCATCAAACCTGCGGCAGTTCGATTTTTGGTTATCATATACCCGCTTGCTGACAACAGCATCAGTGCTGTTATTAAAACAGCAGCCCAAAGTGAAAAG
>JBGSSG010000011.1:0-8852 GCA_041737185.1 Anaerohalosphaeraceae bacterium | reverse complement strand
TTTTGGCGCTGCCCGGCTGGTTGCCCAAAAGCACTTTCCCGGCTCGTATCTGGTCCAGGTCGCATCCCATTTCCTTAATAACACGCCTGACCAATTCGGCAGTTGCAGGGGAAATGTTCGGGCTTCCGTTTATGACCCGCGAGACCGTGGATGGCGATACTCCTGCCGCGGCGGCGACGTCAATAATTTTCATTTGCAGACAGTCTCCCACCTTAAAGACATTTTGTGCACAATGCCACAAAAGCTTTTCGGTGTCCGACCCCGTCCAGCATGCACTATGCGCTCGTACACTTCAGCCCGGCAGATAATCGCCACAGTTCCAACTTTTGGAACTCATCGCAGCCGGCCGTAAGTACTCAGCACAAAATCTCTGCTTCCAGGATTTTGCCGAAGGGGACTTGTTGTCCGTCGGCCAATAAAATCCTGCCTTCCTGAAATCTTCAAAAGACATTAGACCAAAATTCCCGGGCAATAGCAAGAATTCTTTGTGCGATTTCTGTTTTTTCCCGAATTGCTTATGTATCTGTCGTGCCGGCTTGTTGCCAAAATCGTCCGGATACTCTATAGTAAGGCGAAATGACAGGGCAACCAACATTTATCCGATTTTTACACTTTAAGGTCTTGGCGAAATGAATAGCGGTTTTGAACATTTTTTACTGACACGATTTAACGTTCGGCTCGACTGGGCAAAAAGACAGCCGACACACGACTGGCTGTGCCGCAGGGTGGAACTGTTTGAACGCTTTTGTCTGCCCTCGGTTCGGGGGCAGTCGGTGCAGAATTTTCGGTGGCTGGTTTTTTTTGATAAGGAATCGCCGCAGTTTTTGAAGGAGCGAATCGAACTTTGGCGAAACTACCCGAATTTTTGTCCGTATTTTACGGACTCGTTCAATTCTAACTATGTCAGTCAGACGGTCAGCCTGCTGGCCGGCGCCGAGTATGTCATAACCAGCAGGTTAGACAATGACGACGCGATAAGCAGGGATTTTATTAAACGTGTGCAGGAAAACTTCAGCGGCCAGGAACTGGAGTTTATCAACTTCTCCAACGGCTACAGTTATAAAAGGGGCAGAGTATATCGTGTCAGGTTTATGAGCAATTCGTTTATCAGCCTGATAGAAAAAAAAACTCAGCAGGAACGAATCCGCACGGTGCTGTGCGGCGTAGCTCACGGCCGGTCCGGCGCCATCGGGCCGATAAAGAATTTGGCGGGCAGGCCGGGCTGGATGATTGTGGTTCACGGCGAAAACCTCGCCAGCAGGGCCTGGGGGATTAGAGAGCCTTCCGCCAGGGCCGGCGAGCATTTTTCACTTGGTTCGGATGTCTTCGCTAAGGAAAATCGGCTGTTTGTCGGTATCGAACGCATCTGCGGGTATATCAGGTATGGCGCTGTTGCGGGCGTTAAAAAGGCGGCTCGTCTGTTCAGATAGTTTTAAGTGAACCGGTTTCAGGCATTGGGTATCGAAGTCCACTGCCAGACAATAACAGCCAGAAGTATCAGGGTAAGGGCTAACAGCACGCCAAGTTTAATCAATGCCGGCAGAACTCGATTTGAATCCCGCTGAATGGATGTGTCCGCCGTTATCAGTACCGCTGCCGGACAGTCCGGATCTACCGCACGTATAAGTCTGTACAGGCCGCGGATACAGGCATACATCGCGACAGAGCACAGCGCGCTGGCCCCACGCACGCCGAAATAGCCGAACACCACGCCCGACGCCCCCGCCAGCAGCACAAGACACCAGGGCGGCAGGCTCACCCAGATACTGTTCCGGAGTTTGTACAGCCGGCTCTGGCTGTCTGAAAGTTCTGCACTGAGTGTCTTTATAACGATATTGTTTGTCAGTTCACGGGCGGGAAGCAGAATTTCCGGGTTCACGTTATTTACCGCCGAGGCGCCATTGATGAAGCTCGTTTCCTCCGCCAGAAGGGCTTGGGTCGCGTTGATGCAGCTTAGAGTATGCCAGACCGCGCCGCAGGCGGCTATAAAAGCCCCAGCCAGCGCAAGGTTGTGAATCAGTCGTTTGTCTTCTTTGCGTATCTTCATACACACCATGCCAATAAACAGAGTCTCCCCTGTAAAATATAAAAATAAAAGAACCTTAAAGCAAGAAACTGCCGTAAAATTTTATATAAGGAATTGCTGCCTGACATTGCCGCCGCTGACGGCGTGCTGATGACGACCTATTTTGAATTTGACGCATTTTGGATTTCGAAGTTCCCTCTTCTGCCCGCCCCGTAAGGAGACAAGCGACTCAAAAGACAAAACAGACCCCGCTGAACCGAAGGCATTTTTTTCAATCGTCGTTGTTCCGGTACGGTTTAAATATAAAATTATATGTTGAGAGTGTATTTTTCCCTGTTCGCAGGATGGCTTTAATTTCACTTTCTTCGACCCGCCGCATGTTTTTATCGCAGGTCCATGCCAGATAGCCGTGTCTCCAGAATATTTGAAATGTTGACAGCAAATGCGGGTTGACATGAATTCCTTCCGGCATATTTTCCGTAATGCAAATCTCCACGATCCAAAACGGCTTCGGATTCAAATCCAGAAGTTTTTCAGCCCCTTCCAGCATCGCCTGTTCAGCGCCTTCAATATCAGCCAGAATCAGGCATTGCCTGCCTTCAAAGCGCGAACCAACCATCCGGTCCAATGTCGATACGGGGACCCATCGCCGATAATACCCCGGCGTTTTTGACCATCCTTTAACCAGGGAGGCGCCTGTTCCGCCGCCATAAATCTCAATCAGGCCGATTCGATTTCCGATCGCCAGCGGAAATACTTCAATGTTTTTTTCCCAGCCGTTCTCATAAATGTTTTTATAAAGATACTTCAAGTTCAATTCGATGGGTTCAAACGCCAGCGTCGGAATGTTTCGTTGCAGGGCTATGCAGCAATAGTACCCGATATTGGCTCCGACATTGATAAAAACATCCGCCGCCTGCAGATAGTGTTGTATCACTTCAACTTCCTGCGGTTCAAATGTGCCGGCCTCCATGGACGGATTGCCGGTGAGCTTAAATCCAAATGGGGTTGATTTCGGCGCCTGGGCCAGCGCTCTTCCATCGCGAAAGTCCCGGTACCATTGAGCCAGCCATGGGAAACGTCTTGCCACCGGTCTTAAAATTGAATATACCCGTTTCATGTCAACCACCCTTGATCACGTGTCTAATAAAAAAAGAACTGTGTGGCTTTCAGCCGCAAACGAACCCAAATTTGCAATTATTACTCACGACCCGCCACAGGCGGGCAAGCTTTCGACTCACGACTTTTTGTACGTCTTTTGGGGGTCGTACACCTTTTCCGCGGCGAATTCAAGTTTAGAATCTGAGCCTTTTTTAACGGCACGGTAAAAACAGGACTGATAGCCGACATGGCACTGTCCCTGCTCCACCCGCACTTTAAGTATCAGGCAGTCCTGGTCGCAGTCAACCAGCACCTGCTCGACCTTTTGGAAGTGTCCGCTTTCTTCGCCCTTTTTCCATAACTTCTTTCTGGACCTGCTGTAATAAACCGCCTGGCCGGTACGCAGCGTCAGCTCTAACGCCTCTTTGTTCATATACGCTGCCATAAGCACCTGGCCTGTAGAGGCATCCTGTGCGATAGCCGTTATAAGGCCGTTGGTATCGAATTTCGGCGTAAAATCCAGCCCTTCTTCAATCTGTTTATTGGCGGCCAAGGCACGTCTCCAAATGTGTTCTCTTCTTTTTGTCCGTTTTCAGTATATAGTCTCTTGCAGGGGGACTTTTTACACGGTATTGTTAATAAAAACAAGTTTTTTCAGGAAAGCTGCGTGAGCGAAAGCCAAAATAAGCCCAAAAACAAGCATATCAGCATTATTCTTCGGGTAATAGTCGCCCTTTTTGCCTGCGTTTTGATTGCCAGAGATAAAGATCTCGATTTTAAGAAAATTGCCGCGATTTTTTCAGACATTTCATTACTGTGGGTTTTGGCGGTTGTTGCCGGAGTTTTTGTTTTTAGCCAGGTTATCCTGGCCGTGCGGTGGTGGCTGTTTATGCGGGCCTGGAATATCCATCTCGGTTGCTGGTCAGCTATAAAATTGACATTCCTGGGCCTTTACTTCAATAATTTTTTGCCCGGTTCTGTGGGTGGTGATTTGGTGCGGGCATGGTATGTCGCTCAGCATACGCACAGACGAACGGCCTCGGTAATCAGCGTCTTTGTGGACCGTGTATTGGCCTTATTTGGGACGATTCTGATGGCCTTGACGGCGCTGGTTTTGGCCGGCCAAAAGGGAATTTTCACAGGGCGGGAAAAGTCCGGAATTTCAAGAGTGTTTTGCGAGAACCGGTTGGTTATTTTCACAATGTCTGCTGTTGTCCTGTTTGTCGTTATTCTTATAATAGCTGTTCCGAGCGGAAGGAATTTTCTTAAGACTTTGTTTAAGAAATTGTCATACTTTGGCAGAGGGGCGGCTGAGCAAGCCGTGGAAGCGGGATTAATGTTGATACGCAAACCATATTTACTTCCTGAATCGCTGTCGCTGACGTTTATTTTGCAGGGAATGGTAGTAACATCGCTTTGGTTTCTTGGCCGTCGGATGGGAATTCCCACGGAGTTGAAGGCCTATTTCGTGTTTTTTCCGGTGATGTGGGTGGTTGGCTCAATTCCTGTCAGTATTGCCGGCATTGGTATTGTGGAGGGGGGACTGATTATGTTGTTCACGCAGTTTGGGTCTGCTGCTTCGCCGGAGTTGAAGTCGGCAGTTGCGGCCCTTGCTCTGGGCCAGCGGCTGGTGTGGATTATCGCTTCTTTGCCGGGCTTGTTTGTCCATCTTTCGGGGCGTCATTTGCCTGACCCATTACCGCAATTGCGAAATTTTTCTGTTGACAAAGGGGATGGGTAAGCATATAGCTTATACTCGAAAATTGAATATGTGAAAGTCCACTGGACTTTGGCGTACTTCTTTTTTGTGCGTCGATTGCAGGGCGTGCCTGCGGGCGCAAGGGAGACCAAAATAAATCGGGAGGGTTTATTTTGAGAGGGTCAGGCAATGGAGGCAGTCAAAACTGTTTTCTTTTTCGCGTTTTTCGCAGTCATTTCGACGTTTGCCGTATCGGCAGAGTTTTCTGTGGAGCAGGAACAGTCAATCTCCGCTCTGTTTGAAATCCTGTCCGCTGTTTACGATTACGACAGTTCCCTCGTTCCGGACGAACCCAACGAGATACTCGCTCTTGAAACATCTCAAGATTCAAGAGACCAGTTGGCCTGGGCAATTTTCAAAATGCTCAAATATGAGTCCGACCCCAATTCAAAACCCATTGACGAAACAACTCCTGCTATTACCGACATGGAAAACATATCTGTGACGGCACTTATTGAAAATGCCGACCCGAACGCAGGTTCTCAATCTCTTGCTTCAAACAGCCAGATAACTGCAAATGGCTCCGGAATTGAATCCATTCAACAATCAGAACCATTCGAGGAACTTTCCAATCCGCTCGGTTCGTGCATCATACCAAGTGGGACGTACCGTATCACAACGCTGCCTTTACGGATTGAAGGGCACGTCGTAATTCCCGCCGGCACGAGATTCATTGCGCCATTTGACCCCAACAATGCGGTTATAGAGGTAATGCCCGGCGGACTGCTGGAGACGGGAAAGGCTGCCTATTATGGGGAGGATGAGTATCCTGACATTCTGCCGGCGGTGGAGATTGTGCCTCAAGACCCGAATATCTTTTTTTACAACAATTATGCCGGGATTTATGTTCATCGCGGAGCCGACCTTAAAACCCGGCTTGAAAATCTGGAAATCACCGGCTGCACGATTGGAATTGTTGTAGATGAATCACTGGTCTATCCGTTGCGGAATGTCATCACCGTTGGCTGTTATGACGGGGTTCATCTCTATGCACCGGCGGGAATTGTCGATTGCCAATTCTGGTTTAACGGTTCCGTTTATGACGGGATATTCGGCTACGCAGGGGCCGGCGTTTATGTTTGTCTTGACGGGTGTACATATCCATTCCCTGTCGCAAGTATCAGCCGAACGACAATCTATAACGGAGACGTGGGACTGTATTTTGAAGGCAGTATTCCGGACCCGAATTTGCCCGACCCCAATCAAATAATTCCGACAGTCGAGGCGGTCAACAGTTGTTTTGCCCTGAACTATTTTTACGGCATATATAAAAGCCAGGGGCAATCATCGGTAAATCCGACATATTGCGCATTCGGCGGGAATGAATATGACGTCAACTTCGAGGCACCATTTGCAGGATGTGTAGGATTAGAGTATAATCCATTCTATATCCTCGGCCAGGGGAAAAAACTGTATATTTACCAGTGGTCGGAAATGATAGACGCAGGATACGGAATTGCAACCGATGGGACTGGAACCTGCCATTATCAGCCGGATGTTGGCATTCAGGATATTGGCTGCCATTTTGCGTTAGGCGTTGCGGGCGGTTTTGGGATTCCGTCCAGTCCTGCGGATTTTAACTGGGATGGGATTGTTGATGAACAGGATTTGGAACTGATGAATTTCTGTATGGGCGCGATTGCAGACCCCAATATCGTGAAGATTGATACCAATTACGACAGCAGGGTGAATCTGCCTGATTTCGGAATTTTTTCTTTTGATTATGGGTATGCCAGCGACCCTAATGCCAGCGGCAACAACGACCCGAACTGCCAGAGGTCGGATTTCAACACGGACCATCGGGTGGATTTGGCGGATTTGGACGTGTTGGCGCAGCACTGGCTGACGGTGGTGATGGATGAGTACCGTATTTGCAGTTTGTGCGACTTATACGAAGACCCCAATGCGATGAATGCCATTAATGCCGACGATATGAACGTCTTTATGGCCGACTGGATGAAAATATTCACTTCCGACCCGAACATTGCCATTACGCAGTCCGCTTCCCAGTTATCCGTTGCGGTGCAAAACCCCGACCCTGCGTGGAAGATTACCGCCTTTCTTGATGACGAGCCGATTGGCCAATGGTCAGCGGATTGGGTGGGTTCGACTGTGTTCGATGCGGATTTAACGCGGTATGGGCCGGGCAGTCATAAGGTCAAGGTGGTTCGCTGTATAGGGCCGGGCCAGGAGATTACCGAAACTGTTGTTTCAGACCCGAATTCAGTGGGGCTGTATTTTGCGGACGTGCCGGATACCTTTGAGGCGAACCAGCCGTATATCGTTAGCGGTTTTAATCTTACCGATGAATTGTCGCTAAAAATTGACAATATCTCTGGCTGTACAGTCTATGATGTGAACGTTCCATCAGGAGCGGTGAATCTGGCGATACCTGCTGCCGTTTTTAGTAACATACAGCTTTGCCAACTTAGTCTCTTCAAGATAAATGCGGGCTTGTCAAGCCCTGATTCAGAAGATCAAGAGGTGGGCCTGAAGACAATATTATACAAAAAATTCAATAGGCAGGACTATAACGGCAAGCAAGTCAGAGCAGTGATTTTACTGCCGGATATAAGAGTGTCGAGTATTTTCTCAGCGGCAATTCAAAGCTGGGCAAATGCACTGGATCAGTTGCAGACTTCTTATGTAGTGCTGTCTCTTTTTGATGTTGAGAAGGGAAATTTGAAGTTTCTTTTATCGGAAATGCCTGGGCGCAGAATCGTAATCTATTTTGGTCACGCAAACGCATGGGCTGGAAGGGATGAACGAAATGGCATCGAGGGAGTTCAGAGAACCCGGTTTCAGTGTTTCGAGCAAAGAAAAACCAGGTATGGAGAATTTGGCTGGCCCTCACCTTTTAAGATGTCCTATTACTGGGACGTATCAGCATTATCTTATACACAGCAAAGTGTACCAAATGCAGAATTGCTTCCTTCAGACGGGGACCCATACAATCCCCACCCCCTAGACCAAGTTGGACTGGACTTGCGGAAACTTGATTTATGGGATTCTCCGAAAATTGATCAGGCCTATATTTTCGGATGCCTTAGCGCGAGATTTCCTGATCTTGCTTCTGCCTTTGGCGCATTTTCACTCCATAATTACGGCAGCCACGACCAAGTATTTGTCGGTTTTAGAGAGGCTGTTCTTCAGGGGACCGGAGCCATCTGGGGAGGTGTTGCAGACAAGTTGATAGAAGGTCTAGTTATCATAGGGGAAGAGCTCTCCAGAGGGAAAACACTGCAACAGGCTATAGCAAAAACCGAAGAGGCCGATGCAGGAGTAAGACGGGCTTTGTGGGGAGAGAATGGCTACATGGATGCGGAACCTGATGGTGATGATGTAGTTTTTCTTTATGGATATGGTTTTTTGAGTAATATCTATCTACGATAATGAAAAGGATGCGATATGAAAAAGTGCTATTTGTTTCTTTTAGTTATCCTGCTGCTTTCCTCCTGTGGGAAGAAAAAAGAAGAAATTCCAAGCTGGGACGGAAAAACCGACTTGGGAGGACCGCATCATGGGGAACCTGTGGCGATTTTCTGGATGGAGCCGGTGTCCGGAATGAGAGAGTCTTGGTATCCGTTAAAAGGCTTTACGGATGTAAAACAGATGGGTGAAATTATTGTCCGCTTAAATTTTCCGAAAAACCCCGGACAATACGGATTTTACACCAAGCGATATTTGCTGATATGTTTTATTCGCAGGGATTTGAAAACCGTAACTGCTGTGCGAGTTCCTTTTCTAATAGATAACAATGAATTTGTTTGCCCGAGAGGCAAAGACGACGACCTGTATTCATTACTTATGTCCACAGAAGAAAGAGAGAATTATTACGGCGACCCGAATGAGGCAAATCAGATTATACATTCCCCGGAATATAAGCAATTTTGGAAAGAACAATTAAAAAAAGAACCCAATAATTTGATAGACTACAATTAAGCAGACAGGTATCGGTTGTGGGTA
>JBGSSG010000414.1:0-3212 GCA_041737185.1 Anaerohalosphaeraceae bacterium | reverse complement strand
GGTGCAGAAGGCCATCGCCGCGACAATCCCGACCCATTGTGTTGTATTTTTGATATTCAAACTGCCTAAAACCTTCCTGTTTTTGATAAGGCCTGCATCAGGGTTATCAACCAGCCTATAAGTACAACCAGCCCCGCGACCAGCAGCAGCCGCTTGAGGTTTCCACGGTTTAGAAGGCTGTGGAAAAGACGGAACTGTATCCCAAATAAAGCTGTAAGTAAAGCAAAAACTGCAACGACAACAGCAAGGCAGCAAAAAATAGCGGCGGCGGGCTGAATGATAAACGCCTCGATGATTTTGCCCGCGGCAAATGCCTGTGCGGCGTGAGTCCAGCCGCAGCCCGGACACGGCAAGCCCGTAGCGCTTTTGAAGCCGCACTGACCAAAGACAAAACTAAGGTCAATATATCCCTCCCGGCAGGCCCAAAACAGGGCAAAGCCGGCGACGATTACGCAGAATACCCCCCCCGCCAGAAGGCGCTCGGCAGGCAAGGCCCTGAAATCACTTTTAATGGAATTTGAATGTTGGCTGTCAGACATTGTTCGGCTACAATAGAATCGAACACTAAAGTTGTCAAGGCGAAAGGAAGGTTATGAATTTGTCGCGTCTTCAGCTAAGCGAAATGTTAGAAACGGCGGTGGTGGCGGCGCGTCTGGCCGGCCGGCGAGCGATGGAGGAACTGCGATATATCCACACCACAATCAAGAACAACGCCGAGCTTGTTACGCACGCCGACCCGATATGCCAGGAGCTTATTATCAGCCGAATCAAAGAAACATTCCCTGACCACGGTTTTATCGCCGAGGAAGGCTCCAACGGGAAGATGTTTCGAGTTGCGCCCCGCGAGGACCAGTCTATCTGGTGGGTGATAGACCCGATAGACGGCACGAACAATTACGCGCACGGGCTGCTCGAATTTTGCGTGAGCATCGCGGCGATGTACAATGGCCGGCCCGTAGTCGCCGTGATTTTCGACCCAGCCACCGAATCGATGTTCACCGCCGCGTCGGAAACGGACGCGATGTTCAACTCGACACGGATAAACGTCAGCGACGAAGGCATAAACCAGTTCGCAAGTTTCGCGATAGACAGCCATAGCGACCCGGCCACAGACAAGGGCGTCAGGCAAATGATGGAACAGACGCGGTTTCGATGTCTTGGCTCGACTGCGCTTCACCTTGCGTATGTGGCCAAAGGTTCGCTGATAGGCGCGGTTACCACCACCGCAAAGCTGTGGGATTTCGCGGCAGGTGCGCTGCTGATAGAGCGGGCAGGCGGAAAATTCACAGGGATTGACGGCAAAGAACTGTTCCCTGCCGATATGGAAGAATACAGGGGCGAAAAGTTCAGGATTCTTGCCGCCAATAACAAGACATCCGCCGATCTGCTGAAAATTTTCGCACAATAACAAAAACAGTTTCTGAATTCGCGTTATAGTAATAAAGTAGGCGTTGGCTCGCCGAACAATACGGTGATGGTGGTACTGTGAGTTTACATCGAGGCAATGTAAATAAGTTAACAGGTTCTCAGACGTGAGGAAATTTGATATGAAAGCAGATAAAAAGTTGAGAGGTCGCGTGATTGCCGAGTGGGAAAACGCTAGTAAACCTAATTGGGGTAAAAATGAAACAACTGGGATATGTCTACTCGTTGACGCTGAATTAAAAGCAGAAAAACTTGATCCTTCACCAAAATTCCGCAAAGCAATTGAATCAAATAATTTGAAATATGTTAAAACATGGGTATTGGGCTGTCACTTTTCTTGGCTTAATCCGAGGTGAAATTGATTTACGCAGTGGCATTGTCGGCTTACAGTGAGGAATTGCGGCTTTACATCGTGGCGTTGTAAACGGGTAAATTTATCCGCCTACGGCGGAAAGGCCGGTAAGTCGTTAATTTTAAGCTTGCCCTGAGTGTAGTCGAATGGGGCAGTTAGGCGAAAAAGTGAGATTTTCAGGCAAAGAAGCAGCGTTTTATACGGATAGGAAACCAAAGTTCCGCATCTTCTGCGGATCAATCTAATTATTATTGTTCGGCAAACAAAAGGCATGATATGAATGATACGCCCTATTCACGATTTGACGGCAGTAACCTGATCTTGCGGGACGAGCTCGCGATTGACCGGACGCTCCTGGCAAACGAAAGAACCCTCATGGCCTACCTGCGTTCCGGCGTAGCTCTCTTGATTGCAGGCGTGTCCATCATGCATTTCTCGTCCCAAGGGTGGTTCTGGATGGTTGGTCTTGTGTGCATTCCAACCGGAATGATCACCGGCGTGATTGGTGTGGCACGATATCGGAGAATGAACACGAAGATTACGTCGCTCCGAAATCGGCCGAAAACAGAAACAAGACAGACAAACTAATGCCGAACCATAATGTGGAAATGGCGATAGAAAAAAACGAAACAACCGCTACGCAATGGCTGAAAAAACAGACCCAAAACAAAATTGCTAACGATGTAAAAGAAAAATACAAGACACGTCCCCCGCAGACCTGCGGTAAAAAAAGGAATGTAACTTTTTTATTGACCTGCCTGCCTGTCTTTGATGTTACTCATATTATACTTTCTCTCGCTGCTTTTGAAAATCCTTAATTCATTTTTCTTTGCGGTTTTGGAGCGGCTCTAAGCAAACCCCGCGTTCAAATCTCTGCAAAGCTGCTTGTAATAATCCACCTTTTCCTGTCCCAGCATCCATATCGGAAAAGCAGTCTTGTTATGACACAACGGCTCGTCCATATCGGCCCACCGCTCGGCCAGTTGTCCATCCGCAGTCCCGGGCAAAGGCGAAAAATCGCTCAGCGTCACCCGCACACCGAGGCTGTTGGCGTACCGCATACTCTCTTCAACATCCTGTACAGCCGATCGCGGATGGCCGAGCATTATGTACGCCGTGATTTCACCTGCGCCTGCGACCTGAAGCGCATCAACCGCCCCGGCAAATTCTTCGCGGCCGCCCTTGGCGCCGGTTGCATCCTGAAACAGGCTTGAGGTGCTCTCAAATCCGAGATAAAACGTCCGCACTCCGCCGCGCACCATTCGCTTTGCCGTCTCTGTGGTCAGGTATCGCGTATGCAGGGCATTGGGCGTGTGAAAATTCACCCCCCTGCCGCTTGCCCCCTCAAGAAAAGGCAAAAGCCCTTCATCTGCCCGATAGAGCAGCGCATCGTCAAAAAAAGCGACATCCCTTGCCCCAAGCCGCACAAGATGCT
>JBGSSG010000409.1:0-3898 GCA_041737185.1 Anaerohalosphaeraceae bacterium | reverse complement strand
CGGTCGTTATGAGGCACATCGAAAAGTTCGAGGCCAAGGCGGCAGGGTCAAAATCGCCAAAGGCTCTGCCAAAGCTATTTCGAGGACGATTTTGGCCCGACAACGCAGGCATCGGACTTTGCAGCCGGCCGCAATAGAATCGGTTTTCGGATAGGCTCTTAGGCCAACAGCAGCAGACTGAGCGCCATAACCGCCATACCCGCGACCAGGCCGTAAACGCAAAGATGGTGTTTGCCGTACTGCTCGGCGGTCGGCAAAAGCTCGTCGAGCGAGATAAATATCATAATCCCCGCCACCGAGGCGAACAGCAGGCCAAGTACCACGTCGTTGAAAAACGCAAACAGCAGCCCGTACCCGACTGCCGCCCCGATCGGTTCGGCCAAGCCCGACAGAAACGAATAACCGAAAGCCTTTCTTCGGCTGCCGGTGGCGTAATAACTCGGAATTGACACTGCGATGCCTTCAGGGATATTGTGAATCGCAATCGCAACGGCAATCGCAATGCCGAGGTGCGGGTCTTTAAGGGCCGATGCGAAGGTGACAAGGCCTTCGGGGAGATTATGTATCCCGATGGCCAGCGCCGAAAACATCCCCACCCTGTACAGCTTTTTTTGCTTTTGCGCAGCCTGTGAATCGTCCATCTGCTCGGCAGTATGCAATTCGTGCGGGTTTTCAAAGGAAGGCACAAGCTTGTCAATCAAGGCAACCAGGGCAATTCCCGCAAAAAACGCCCCAACCGTGGCCCAGTATCCCGTTCTTGCTCCGAGCGATTCTTCAAGCATAAATCTGGATTTCTGGAAAATTTCAACCAGCGAAACATATATCATAACCCCCGCCGAAAACCCCAGCGCAGCCGACAGAAATTTTATATTTGTCCGCCGGGCGAAAAAGGCCAGCGCACTTCCTATGCCGGTGCAAAGCCCGGCAAGAAGCGTAAGACCAAAGGCCAGAGCAACCTGATATGATTGCAATTTTTCCTGCACTGTGGACAGTCTCCCTGAAATTCAGCCGTATATCTTCCGCGACGGGATTGTCTGCCGCAAGACAAAAAATATAAATACCGCAAAAACAACGGCAGACCCCAAAACCTGCGGTTAATTTTCTTGCAGAACCGTCCTGTTGGGTGTAGATTAGGGGGAATCTGTCGAGACCGGCTTGTGAACGAACAGGTTAAGGGTAGGTAGCTCAGTTGGTAGAGCAACGGACTGAAAATTCGTGTGTCGGCGGTTCAACTCCGCCCCTGCCCATTATGATAACGTATTGAAAGTCAGGGACTTACGGGTTCCTGGCTTTTTGTGCTTGCGGGTCAACCCCGGCATTTGCGTTAATTACTTTCAGTATCGATATAACGTGTGGATTTTCGGCGGGCCCCGGTCATCACGGGAAGTTTGTTTTTCGTGTTTTTGCGAGCGGTTGCTGTTTTGAAGAGGGGTGTTCATTTTTGATTTGATACTTTCGAATAAAAAAAAACGACGAAAATCAAAAAACGGGTCAAAAACGTTTCTTGATTTGTCGGCCGGCGGGCCACGGCCCGCGAAAGAATGTCTTTTTGTGGTCATCATATTTTCGTCCCCCAGACGGATTCATCCGCTACAGGCGGATTAACATTCAACAAGGGGGTAATATAAAGCAAATGCGAGAAAAAATCAAGGATATATTAAGCAAATGTTAAGATTTTCCTTTATTTTTTAACAAAGGGGGGTTCTTTTGTTAATAAGCTAAAGATTTTGGGACGTTAAGCGGCGGCGCAGGAGATATTTTTCGGGGAATTTTTTAAGGGGCGTCGGCTGGGGACATAAATTCGGGCATTCTTCGGGGCTTTCCGTCGGCGTCAACGCAGGCAAGTATGCTTGTTCCCTCGGCGAGGATTACGCCTGTTTGGCGGCGTTTAAGTGTGTAGGAATGCTCGACGCGGGCGTTGGTGATTTTTGTGCAGGCGGCGGTAAGGTCGAGTTTTTCGTCGTAGAAGGCGGGCCTGCGGTATCTGCAGGCAAGCTCTGCGACGACGAAGAAGACGCCTGCCTTTTCGAGGTCGCTGTAGGTTAAGCCGTTGACGCGGAGCAGTTCTGTCCGGCCCATCTCGAACCAGACCGGATAGACGGTGTGGTGGACTACGCCGGCCTGGTCGGTTTCGCTGTAGCGGGGGATGATTTCGATGGTGTGTGTTTGAATTTTGGTGCAGGGCGGGAAATCCATCGGTTTCATCTGGTAATCCGTGCTTCTGGGTTTTACTCGCATAATCCTTAAGTTCCTTTTAATGACAATTGAACGCAGAGCATAAAATATGGTATCCGAAAAGAGCGTTTTTTGCAAGAGGCCCACGGATAAAAATCGTTGCCTGTCGGCGGCGGTAATCTATAATACGGCGCGATTATTTTGACGGGTTTTGCCTATGGAAAAATGGACGATACAAAAGCTGCTCGGGTGGATGACAGGATTCTTTGCCGAGAGAGGCATTGACAGTCCGCGGTTGTCGGCGGAGATGATATTGTCGTACGTTCTGGAGATGGAGCGGATAGGTCTTTACGCCTTTTTTGACAGGGTGGCCGAGCAGGGTCAGCTTGACCGGCTGCGCGATCTGGTCAAGCGATGCGGGGAGCATGAGCCTGTGGCGTACCTTGTGGGCAGGACGGAGTTTTATTCCCTGCCGATGAAGATTACACGGGATTGTCTGATTCCCCGGCCCGAAACGGAACTGCTGGTCGAACGGGCGATTGATTTTTTACGAAAACGATCGGGCGTACAGTATATTCTGGATTTGTGCACTGGTTGCGGGCCCGTCGCCGCGGCGATAGCGAAAAACTGCAAAGACTGTACGATTATCGCTACGGACATCTGCGACAAGGCTCTTGCGGTCGCGGCCCAGAACGTTGAGGCGTTAAAGCTGGCTGACAGGGTAAGACTTCTTCGCGGGGATTTGTTTGACCCGATTATCGCGGGGTTAGACAGCGCGAGGTTTGATTTGATTGTGTCCAATCCGCCTTATGTAAGCGGGGCGGAGTTTGAGGCCCTTGCGCCTAATGTGCGCGATTATGAGCCGAGGCTGGCGCTTTACGGCGGTGCAGACGGGCTGGATGTATATCGGCGGATTATCGCGCAGGCGGGGGAATTCATAAAAGACGACGGTGCGCTGATGCTTGAGATTGGTTATACGCAGGGACAGGCCGTGCAAAAACTGCTCGAGCAAACTGGTCTGTTTGCCGAAATTAAAATCGAAAAGGACCTGTCAAAAAACGACCGCGTTGCGACAGCGAAAAAATAATTGCAACGACTGAATGACTTTATAATTTTTGCTACAGCCGTGTTGTCCAACAAAAAAGGGACAGGCAGTTGTGCCTGTCTCTGCGTGACTTAAAGAATGGCGGGGAGTGGATTCGAACCACTGACCTCCGGGTTATGAGCCCGACGAGCTACCAGACTGCTCTACCCCGCGATACAGTTTGAGTAAATTACCACAAAAGCCCGGTATTATCAACCATTCAAAAGCTGGAAAATTACATTTTTTGCCGGATTTTTTCGGCGATTAACTCGGCCCTTCCGGCCTGGTATTTGTACGCGGGCCAGCGGTCAAAGACGCCGTCGCCCGGTTTTCTTGGAATGACGTGAAAATGCAGGTGATTTACAAGCTGGCCGGCAGCGGCGCCGTTGTTTGACAGGATGTTGTACGCAGGGGCATTCATCGAGGACGCTACGGCCTGGGCCAGTCGCGGCAGGACAGCGGTAATCCGGGCCAGAAGCTGTTGAGAACAGGAATCGAGCCGTTCAATATGTGTTTTGGGTATCAGTAGCGTGTGGCCATCACTGACAGGAGCAATATCGAGAAAGGCCAAGACATCGTCGTTTTCAAAGACGCGAACACAGGGGATATCCCCTGCCGCAATTTTACAGAAGATACAGT
>JBGSSG010000407.1:0-4340 GCA_041737185.1 Anaerohalosphaeraceae bacterium | reverse complement strand
AAAACGATAGAGTCGCGTCTTACCCGCTCGGCGGTTGCCCCGTTCGGGCAGGTTCGGCAGGGCGATATCCTTTTTTTCAAGGCAAGCGGCGGCCCTGTCTGCGGCATCGGCAGGGCTGGAAAGGTCCTGAAGTATGACAATCTTGAGCCGGGGCGGATTGGCAGACTGTTTGAAACACATAATGACGGCATACTTGCCGACGAATCCTACTGGCAGAGCAGGCTCGACTGTCGGTATTGCACGCTGGTCTGGCTGGAGGATGTTAAGACCATCGAACCTGTGCGGATAAGCAAAAAGGACTGGCGCGCCTGGGTGGTTCTGCGTCCGGGCAGCGATTATGGGCTGCTGGGTCTTTTGAAAAATCGCAATAAAGGCGGCACCGGCAACAGAAAAATTGCGTCCGGTACAGTCCGCCTGCGTTTTGGCACGGCTGTTAAAGCGGTTTTGGCGTGTCTTTCCCTGCTTTTGTTCCTCGGATGCAATGCACCCAGAGAGCAGCTTAATACCTTCAACTGTTATTACCAGCAGGGGGATTTTGCTCAAGCGGGCTGTTTTTGCGCAAAGAAAATAAAAGACAAGGGGTCGCAGCCCGGCGGAAACGACCTGCTCTGGACGCTCCAACTGGCGGCCGTCGAGCGGGCACAGAAACGCTATCGTTCCAGCAGCGAGCTTTTTGACCAGGCGGAGGATATGCTCAAACACTTCGACCAGAGCGTAAAAGGGCTTGATACCGTCGGGACGACATTGGTCAATGAAAACGTAGTACCTTACAAAGGCAAGGTTTATGAAGGGGTGATGGTCAATACCTACAAGGCCCTGAATTTTATGTCGCTGGGTCAGGATGAGCTTGCCCGTGTGGAATTTAACCGGGCGATTGAGCGGCAAAGACGGGCTAAAGAGTATTTCAGCCGGGAAATTCAGAAGCAAAAGGCCGAGGTAGAAAAGGCCCAGTCGCAGCAGACGGTCGATTACAACCGCAGCATCGAAAGTTCACAGGTAAAAGACCAGCTTGGCCAAAAGTATCCGAATCTCTACGCATTCGAGGCATATCCGGACTTTGTGAATCCTTTTTCGACGTACATAGCGGGCGTTTTTTTTGCGATAATCGGCGAGCCTGATAAGGCGGTTGATTTGCTGAAGGAAAGCTATGGTATGGCGCCCCAGAACCAGTACATAGCTGCGGATTTTGCAGATGTTGAAAAATGGCTTGATACGGGCAAAGCGCCTGAACCGATGGTCTGGATTTTGTTTGAAAACGGCGTAGGCCCGATAAAAGAGGAGTTCAGGATAGATTTGCCGTTGTTTTTGTTCACGGACAAGATATATTATGCCGGCATTGCCCTGCCGAAGCTGCAGGAGCGGTATGGTGCCTGTCCGTATCTTACGGTGCAAAGCGCTGCCGGGGCCTTTCGGACAGAGACGCTGGCGGTGATGGACCGTGTAATCCAGACGGAGTTTTCAAAGGAATACCCGCAGATACTTACCCGTGCGATTTTGTCGGCAGGAGCCAAAATTGCCGCCCAGTATGTTCTGACTAAGCAGGATAATAACGCATCGCAGGCCGCGGCGATAGCGGCGGCGCTGTACCAGTGGGCGACGACGGCGGCTGATGTGCGGATATGGTCGGCCCTGCCAAAGGAATTTCAGTGTGCAAGACTGCCTATGCCTGCCGATAATAAACTTACGATACGCACGCCGCAGGGAACGGATTTTACAATTTCTTTACGTCCCTGCAGGTATGCTATAGTGTATATTAAAATGGTGTCGGCAATGAACGAGCCGGTTTTTCAGGTTATAGAATATTAGAGAAAGGAATATTATGAACAATTACAGATGGATTCTCGCGGGAGTTCTGCTGGCAAGTCTGTGCGGCTGCTATAAGCCTTATGACCAGCGCGTCAATGTAGCCCAGGGCGTGCGAGGCGACACAATCGGAAACAACATCATCACAAGGCCGATAGGGAATTTTGTGAGCGTGGTCATCGGCGAAGGCGTCCAGATAGACAATATCGTCGAACGCCGAAGCCCGGAAGGTTTTCTGGAGGTTCAGGTAAGCGGCTATAACAATTCCGTAAAAAAGAAAATTTTTGATTACAGGGCCGAATGGATTGACTCGGACGGGCTGGCGATGGATTCAGTAATGACAAAATGGCGCAGCGTTTCGGCGATGCCAAAGTCGTCTTTCAGTTTCAAGGCCATCGCGCCAAACGCCAAAGCGGCTGACTATCGCATCAACACCAGGCAGAACGAAAACTACTAACCATAAAACATCAAAATCAGGAGGTCTTTATGAATACTAAAGTTTTTTTACCGGCGGCTTTGGCTGTATTTGTCCTGGCGGGCTGTGCGCCGCAGACACGCAACATCGATATCGTCAACGACCAGGGCAAGGCGGTAATGGAGCTGGATTACAGGGACTTTGACCAGGCTGCCGCCGAGATGGTCCAGTCAATGCTGGCCTCGGGCATCTTCAAAAAACCCGACAGCAGCAGGTTTGTCGTGGCGACAGGGCGCATTATCAACGACACGATGCAGCGGATTGACACCGACCAGTTGACGGCCAAGATTGAACAGGAAATCGCAAACAGCGGACAGGTGGTAATGACCTCGGCGGTGGGCGGCAAAGGCGCGCCGGACGAAATGGTCTATCAGATGCGCGACCTTCGCGATACCGAGAAGGCCGAGGAGTTCAAGGGCGGCACTCTGCCCGGCAAGGGACAGATAATCGCTCCGGAACTGAGCATCTCAGGAAAAATCCTCCAGCGCAACATCCGATACGACAACAACACACAGCAGGTGGAGTACTACTTTCAGCTCCAGGTAACCGAGCTTGCCTCCGGCCTGCGATACTGGCAGAAGGAAACACTTATCGGCAAGCGAGGCAGCAAGAAGGTTGTGCCGTGGTAAAGGCAAAAAAAAAGTTAAAGAATAAAAAAAACGGTTTTGCGTTAAACCTTTATTTGTCCGTTACGGACAGGGGGTCTTGTTATGAAAAAACTGATGATTACAATACTGTTTTTGTCGGCGTCGATGGTTTTTGCCGCTGAAAACACGGTCGAATGTGAAATTACCGGCCAGGGTTCGACAAGGCAGCGGGCGATTGACAACGCCCTTTATCTTGCGGTCTGCAAGGTTCAGGGTGTCGAGGTCGCAAGCTCTGTTGCCCGGGTGAACATACGGACAGGCAGTCTCGACGTCATTCGCGACCCGATGACGGGCAGTAAAAAGATTGACGTCGAGGATATTTCCGCCGCTACGGCCGGGACGCTTAGTCTTACCGAGGCCAGGGGGCTTGTCAAGACCTTCGAGATACTTGACGAGAAACAAATCAGCCCCGATGTATATGAAGTCAAAATGAAGGCCCTGGTCTATGACTATCAGAGTCCTGAGGATACGAAAAAGATTCGTCTGGCGATATTTCCGCTGGAGTCCGCGGCCGTGGCGCATCGTTTCGGCAATACGACTGTCAGCGGCCAGCGGCTCGGCCAGCAGTTCAGCCAGTATCTTAATACAATGCTGGCCCGAAACGAAAAGTTCACCGTCCTTGACCGCGATACGCAGGCGGCCATACTGAAAGAAAAACAGATTCTTATGTCGGATGACGCCCCGCTCGAAGAAAAAGTGCGTCTTGGCGAGACTCTTGGAGCCGATTATATGCTTGTCGGCACGATACCGCAGGCCGAAATACTGGTGCAGGAGCGAAACAATCCGGCCATCGGCGGCACTACCCGCGAGTTCAAGGCGTATATGGAAGTCGAATACCGGCTGATAGTCGGGCCGACCCGCCAGGTAGCGGCGTCCGACCAGCTTCGCATCAAGCTTGAGGATGAGCAGGTAAAGTCGCTGGTGGAAAAATGGGAGTCGGACGATATCGATTACGCCGAAATGCAGCAGGGGCTTGTAATGCGAGCGGCGGCGAAAATGGCCGATATGATTACCGATTATCTTTACCCCGTCCGCGTCGCTGCGGTGCGCGATTCAGGGGAGCTGATTCTCAACCAGGGAGGCAAACGCTTTGCCGAGGGGGACACGCTTGAGGTTTTCAGGGCCGGCAATGAGATTATCGACCCGGAAACGGGCAAGTCTCTGGGAAAGGACGAAAGCGTTGTTGCATCGGCAAAGATAGTAAAAATTCTTCCGCGGATTTCTTACGCCGAAATAATTAAGGGAAGCGGTTCGGAAATCGCCGCAGGGGCGATTTGCAGACGGGTCCAAACGGAATCGGCAGTCCCGCAACAGGTCAGCAGACCGTCGAGCGTTCAGGAAACCGATAGCGGCGGCGTGAAACTCCCCTTTGACGACAAAGGCCCGACGCAGCTTATAAGGAAAAAATAAGAGCT
>JBGSSG010000379.1:0-8997 GCA_041737185.1 Anaerohalosphaeraceae bacterium | reverse complement strand
TTGTGCGAAAACTGATAAACATGACCATTATGGGCAATTTTGCGTAAAAGGTTTCCTTTTTGTATTGAGTGAGCATCGATAATCTTTCCACATCTTTTTCCTGCTTCATAATGCAGGCATCTACCTCTGTTTTTGTTTAGCTTTATTTTTTTGACAAAACGGTTAAGATCTGGGTCATGAAAAACCTCTAATGGTATTGGACCACTTTGAGTTTTACCATCTTTTGACACAGCCAAAAAAGCAGTCGCAATACCATCCTTTTGTGCTGCATCATAACGAGACAGTCCCAATTCTCTCTCTAAAAAATTATCTCGAGCAACAACTATGGGGTAATCAATGACTTCCTCAATATCAAAGTCATGCCTATATATGCAAAACTGTGCTTCAGAAATGGCGATTAAAGGATCGTTTGCTAAAACCCAACAAAGCACTTGCGCATCGGTTACAGTACTATAGTATTTGTTTGTTTCAGTCGGAATAACCCTGAATTTTAGAAAATATGTGTCCACTCAAATTTTAATCCAAGAAAATTTCCCGCACCACCTATTTTTCGCCCTTTTCGGTTTTTCGTTCGCACGTTCTAACGTTCCCACATTTTTCCTGTCCCCCAATTATACTTTCCCCTTCCCCAAATAGAAAATCAAAAACTTGTCCTCACGAAAGTGGGGATAGAAATTGGAAAATCCCTTTTCTCCGCGGTTTTGGGCAAGCGATAGCTTGCAAGGAGAAGGCTTTCTGGGCTGGCACAAAAATAGCATTTTGAGCAAAGCCCAAAAGACTTATCCGCCAGGCCCGACACGTCGGGCCGCCAAAACCGCCTCAACCTTTTAGGCTATTCTCTGTGAGCTCTGTGAACTCTGTGACTGAAGGAAGTTACCGAATTGTTTAGTCTTGAAACTTTGCGCTCAAAAAGTACTCAAAAAGCAGCGAAAACTGTTAAAAAACCATCAAAAAGTACACAAAAGCGCGAAAAAGTACCAATTTTCATCATACTTTAACCCAGTGTTTTGCCCAAATTCTACGGATGAACAATGTCCACATCCCGCTTTTTGCCCCCATAAGCCCACTTTTCGCCAAAAAGACAACCGAAAAAAAGTACCAAAAACGCGAATTATTTCCCGACTCTTATTTCCCACAATTATTATTACTCCGTATCTGTTGGCCGGGAAAGTAAAGAGGATGGTATTTTAATGCTCAAACTGTTGTTCAGGCCAGATAGACCTTGTCGCCGGTTTTGATGGGCTGAATTTTGTCGGCCTTTTGCTGAAGGTCTTCGAGAGACAGGGCAAATGACGGGGCAATCTCGATTGCGCAATCGGGCAGGCCGGCTCGGCGGTATTTGTTGACCAGGACGGGCGGATTTATGGATAACAGGCCTGCGGTCATCGCGATTGAACATCTGTCGGTGGTTTTCGACGGGCAGAAAGCGCTGGCTCCGACGATTGCGATGATGGCGACAATCGGGCTTGTATCGCTGCCGGGTATGATGACCGGTACTATGCTGGCAGGTGTAAATCCGATGGATGCGATTCAGTACCAGATAGCGATTGTGATTTCGCTTTTTACCGGCACTTTCATTACTGTTGCCGTGGGGATATGGCTTTCATCCAAAAGGGCGTTTAATGCTTATGGTATGCTGGACGCGGGGATTTTTGTTTAGCCGATTTTGCTTTCGGAGCCTTCCAGCAGGCGTTTGATGTTTTCAGCGTGTCGTGCGATGATTAAAAGCGGCATCAGGATTGCTATGATAATCAGCGGCCAGAGCGCGGATAATTTCCATTCAGGTATGCCGATGGTCAGAGAAATCATCGCCAGCGGAAAAACAAGAGCTGCGAGTATGGAGGCAAGGGACACATATCGCCAAAGCCACAGGGCCAGCGCCCAGGCTAAGAAGGCAATCAAGCCCGGCAGCGTATAATAAGGCCAAAGGCCAAGCACTACGCCTAAGCAGGTCGAGACGCCTTTGCCGCCTTTGAATCGCAGATAGACGGGGAAGATATGTCCCAGGATAGCGGCGCAGCCTACGAGCAGCCAGAGCGTAAGTTGGCCCGGAGTTGTCGGTTCTGCTGAAAAGCACAGGGCGGGGACAATCAGCATTGGAAGCAGGCCCTTGGCGGTGTCGAGCAGGAAACAAACGTAAGCCCATTTTCGTCCGAGCGCTCGTGAGACGTTGGTTGCCCCGATGTTTCCGGAGCCGACCTTTCGCAGGTCGAGGCCGTGGGCCTTTGCAATCAACAGGCCAAATGGCACCGAACCGAGCAGATACGCCGGTATTATCAAAGCAGCTTGTGTCCACATCGTTTTATTCTTTCCTGCGTTTGAGGATATTCTGATACAGTTCGATGAGTTTGTCAATATGATTGCCGATGGAGACGGCCTCTCTTAGGCGGTCTGTTTCTATGGCGGATTGCATTTTTGAGCGAATCGAGGTGTCGCAGAGGCTGACAATTGCATTGGCCAGTGAGCGAATATCGCCGGGTTTGTCCAGCACAAAGCCGTGTTGTCCCTGAACGTATTGCTCCGCGGCGCCGTTGAAACGGGTTGTGATGACCGGTTTGCAAAGCGACAGGGCTTCGAGGATGAAACGCGAGCAGGGGTCATACCAGGTAGGCAGGACGGCGGCGTCGGCGGAGTAGAGGGCGTTTGTTATGGAATCGAGCGGGCCGGTAAAAACGACCCTGTCTGAAAGGCCGGTTTTTTTACAGAGATTTTTATAAAAGTGCGTGTTGTCATTTCCGGCGACGGCGATAACGGTCGGCAGGGCGGGATTTTTTTTCAGAGCCGCCGACAGGGCGGACAGAAGCTCGCGCAGACCTTTGAGGCGGAAATTGTTGGCTGCAAACAGAAACAGAACGGCGTTATTTGTCTGGGGCAGGTTTGTCTGCCGCAGTACGGAATCGCGGAAATTTCGCGCCTTTTTGATATCGATTTTGTTGTCGATGCCGACGCCGTTGGGTATGACGGCCATACGTTCCGTGGGCAGGCGATAATGGCGGACAAACTGCTCTTTTACGTATTGGGACAGGGCGGCGACGACCGGTCGGCCTTGCGGCAGGCAAAGCCGTTGTTCGGCGTTTATGCAGGCGGTGCGGCGAAGATTTGTAAAATGAGTCAGACGTTTGAAGGTTCTTGAAAAGGCATTTCCATAACTTGCCGCGTTGCGAATCATCGCTTCTTTATAACTTCCGCCGCGGGGCTGATAAATGTCGGCAAAGTCAAACGGCAGCGTACTATGTATTATGTCGAATTTTTGGCGGGCAAAATAAGCTTTAAGAGCCTGTCCGAAACAGCCGAGGCCGGTTCGTGCGGCGCCTGCGGAGCGGCCAAGAATGGTTGTATTGGGTCCTGCCTCTCCCGCTGCGGCCAGTATCTGCACATCGATACCTCGACACGCCAGTCCTTCGGCCAGCTCGGCGACGGAGCGTTCAGCCCCGCCGAGCGCCGGCGATGTGCGTTCAATTATAATTGCTATGCGTGTCATAATATGCTATTTGGCAAACGGTACGGATTTTCCTCTGCGGATGTCGCGGTCGGCCATTCGCCAGACGCGGGCCTTGATTCGCTTTATGTCAAAACGGTCGCCGGCGGAAAGTTTTTCCTTTACGAGATATCGCAGATAGAATCGCAGGCGGTCTGTTCTGCTGACAAGGTTGCCCGACGCCGAGTAATAAAGCTGCGTTATGTCCTTGAGTTTCCAGCGTTTTTTGAAAAAAAACGGTCTGAATGTTCGCTGGAGGTCGATGAGGTACAAATCGCCGCGGCGGGACAGAAAAATATGACAGAGATAAAAATCGCGGTGACAAAAGCCGGTGTCGTGGAACGTGCGGGCAAAATCGGCCAGCCGGTTTATGAAGGCCAGTTTTCCCCTGCGATTTTCAGTACCGCCGTTGTAGAAGCAGTCCGGCAGTTTTGTTTCAAGCGATTGCCCCTGCGGTATTTCGAGCGTCAGGACAAAACTTTTTTCCTCGAAAAGGCCGTTCCATTTGCCGCCGAAAGCCAGGACGGTCGGCGTTTGAATGCCTGCGTTTTGGAGCCGCTCTGCCGGAAGAAAGTCGCAGCAGGCGGTAAGCTGCCGGCTGCGATGAGCGAACCAGTTTTTTATCTGGACGAAAACGGGCGGTCGGGTGTAGCGTTTAAGGAACCATCGTGTTCCGTCGGGCAGCGAAATTTCCGTCCGGCTGCGCCAGGCGGTGAGTTCTTTTTTGTAAAGGTTTTTGCCGCCGGTAAATGAGAACACATCTTCGAGCGAGCAAAGTCCAAGCTGCCGTATTTGCGGAGTATAATCCTGCCGGGCGAAAAATCCCTCGTTAAGCCGAATGAAACCGGTTTTGTTCATCGTGGAAAGTCCTTGAGGAATTTTTGTGCTTCGGCAAAGACCTGCTCTGTGTCGATGGATTCCATACACAGATGCCGGTTTTGCTTGCAGGCGGGCTTGTCGCAGGGGACGCAGGGGGCCTTTCCGATGATTTGTACTTCAGTTGGATAATCGGTTTTTGTCCAGGCAGGGTTGTTCGGGCCAAAGAGAGTTATGACATTTGTGCCCAGTGCGGCGGCGATATGTCTTGGGCCGGTGTCGTTGGTAATGACAAGAGCAGTTTTTTCGAACAATGCCTTAATTGCTCCCGGCTTCAGCGGGCGGTCGGAAAGGCTAAGGAGAGGATGTTTGGCCTCGGAGCGGATTTTTTCGGCAGCGGCCTTTTCGGCGCCTGTCGGGGCGACGGAGATAACTACGGTCGCGTTGAATGTTTCTATGAGTTTGTCGGCAAGAGCGGCGAATCGCCGCACCGGCCAGAGTTTGCTTGGGCCAAAGGCTCCGCCGGGCACCAGTACGATTAGCGGGCCTGTAAGGTTTTGAGTCTGCGGGAATTTTCCCGCCAACTCGTCGCGGTCGGATTGAGTAAGGCCAAGGTAAAGTGTTCTGTCGCTTGTATCGCCTGCGAGGTAATCGGCAATGCCGAGATAATAATCGAGCGTGGAGCCAGGCAAAAAATCGCCTTTGTCGTTTTTAGCGGGCCAGATTTTGTCGGTAAGCAGCATTGATCTGCCGTCGCGCGCATAGCCGATTCGCTGGGGAATCCGGGCAATAAATACAGTTAGAGCGCTTCCGAAGGAATTTTTAAGAAGGACGGCCTGGGAGAATTTTTTTTCTCGGAGTTTTCCGGCAATGGCGGCGTATCGGCCGGTAAATTCCAGCCAGTCGTCGCAGAATGGGCAGGGCTGGAGAAATTCCCTGACCGTCGGTTCTGCAAGAAAGAACAGATTGGCGTTCTGATAAATTTTACGGAAGGACCGCAGGGCGGGGGTCGCCATAACAGCGTCGCCAAGCGGAGATGGCAGCCATATTAGTACGTTTGGTGTCATAGCTTTTTTATTGCTACAGCGCAAGTAATTCCTGGAACAGTATTAGGGTAAAAATCCTAAGCACTAAACCCTAAACAATATCAAATGTTCAAAATCCCAATTTCCGAAACAAAAACCCCACGTTAACAAATTTAGACTGTTTGGATTTTTGGTCATTTGGATTTAGAGCTTGTTTAGGATTTAGAATTTCCCTATTTCCTGTCGCGCATTATGTACAGTCCGATGGCCATCAGTTGCAGAACCGCGGCGAACTCAAGCGGCGTCCGCACCGATTCGCGGCTCCTGGCAGGGTCAATCAGAAACCACAGGCTCATCAGCAGGCAGAAAAACACAAGCGTCTGGGCCGCCCCTGCCAGCAGTTTGCCGATGGAAAACTCCTCGTCAGACTCGCTGAATCGGCGAATCTTCAAATGGTGGAGGACTTCCCGGATTATTTCCTGTTTTTTGTCCGGTTGTGTTTCCGGCTCTATATGCGGCGCGTCCTGGGTGGGGGCGGAATCAATCTGCGGCGGGAGGTCTATTTCCGTCTGCTGCGATACTGCCGCTGTGTCCTCCGCGGGTTCGACGCCCGGATTTTCCTCTATGACAGGCTCAAGCTCTGGAAAAGAGGCCGGAGTGGCAGTTTGTTCATCCGGGAGTATTTGCGGGCAGGCATTCCGGCATTCAATCATTTTGATGATGTTGGCCGCCTCGCGAAGGTTGACGGCCTTTCGGTCCGGCATCGGGTCTGCGGGTTTTTTCATCGCCGGTCTTGCCGGGTTGTCGATAAGGATGGTTTTGCAGCCCGCCCGGACGCCCGCCGCTATGTCGCGGTATGAATCGCCTACCATCCAGGAAAGGGATAAATCGATATTCAACTCATCGGCGGCCTTGAGAAGCATTCCAGGGCTGGGCTTGCGAAGGTCGCTTTCCCTGCGGTATCTGGGAATGACGCCTTCGGGGTGACAGGGGCAATAATAAATCGCGTCGAGATATGCGCCGTCGTCAGCGAGCAGTGTTTTCAGTCGGTGATGTATCTGTTCGAGGACTTCTTCGGTTACAATCCCGCGTGCTACGGCGGACTGATTACTGACGATTACCAGCAGATAGCCCAATTTTTTGAGCTGCACCAGAGAGGCGGCCGAGTCGGGCAGGAGTTTTACCTGGCCGGGATGGTTGATATAGCCCGGGTCTTCTATGAGGGTGTCATCCCTGTCGAGGAAAATCGCCTTGTTTCTGCCGGTGGATGAGGTAGTCATTTTTTCTGCTGTTTCAGTTTTTCGATTGTGGCCGTTGAGCTTTTGCCCTCGACCATCGGGGCCAGGACTACTTTGCCGCCGTAAGACCGGACGAAATCGCTTCCTATGACGCCTTTTTCCGCCCAGTCTGCGCCTTTAATGAGGACATCAGGTCTTACTTTACAAATGATGTTTAGCGGGTCAGGCTCGTCAAAGACGGCGATGTAATCCACGCTTTCCAGTTCTGCCAGCACTGCGGCGCGTTCGTGCTGGTTGTTGATGGGTCGGTCGGGTCCTTTAATCTGCCGGACCGACAAGTCGGAGTTCAGGCCTACAACAACCACGTCGCCGCTGGATTTGCAGAATTTCAGGTATTCGATGTGTCCTACGTGGAGTACGTCGAAACAGCCGTTTGTGAAGACGATTTTTTCGCCGCCCCTTCGGCGGAATTTCAGTTCTTCGGCAAGGGAATCGATGTCCCTGATTTTCCCTGTTTTGCCCTTGTGGCTGGAGATGATTTCATTGACGATTTCGTCAATGGAGACGGTTGCCACGCCGAATTTTTCGACCTCAAGTCCTGCGGCGATGTTGGCAAGCCCTACGGCGGTGCGGTAGTCGCAGTGTCCGGCAATCGCCACGGCCAGCATCGCCAGGGTCATATCGCCTGCGCCTGTAACATCATATACGGTGCGCGGCTGTGTCGGCAGGTGTTCGGACAGCGAGTCGGTATCTATGTAAGCGCCGTCCTTATCGAGTGTGATTACGGCGGCTTCGAGGTTGAGCGTCTGGCGAAGCCGGCCGGCTGCCTTGCGGGCCGCTTCTATTGTGTCAATGACGATTCCCGTGGCAAGGTGTGCTTCTTTACGGTTCGGGGTGATAAGACTTGCGCCTTTGAATTTGGAATAATCGCTGACCGGCGGGGGGTCTATAAGGATTTTTTTGCCGGCTTTTGCCGCAAGGCGGATAAGCTCCCGACAGAACCCTGCTTCGAGGATACCCTTGTTGTAGTCCTGAAGGCAGACTATATCGGCGTCGTTTAACTTCTTTTGATATGCGTCGATAAGTTTTTGATAATACTGCGTTTCGAGAGGTTCGGTGATTTCATCGTCGATTCGCAGAAGCTGCTGGCGATGACGGTGCTGCGCCAGGCCTATGATTCGTTGTTTGCAGGTGGTTGGCCGAAGCTGGTGTGCGAGCAGGCCGTCGATGTCCGCGCCGCGTTCTGTCAAAAGGCCGCGAAGTTTTTGACCTTCGTCGTCATTGCCGACAGTTCCGATGCACAGGCATTTTGCGCCGAGGGCCAGCACATCGGCGGCGACGGACGCTGCGCCGCCGCAGGAGTATTCACGTTTTACGACCTTGAGCACCTGCACCGGCGCTTCCGGGCTGATGCGGACGGCGTCGCCGTAGATGTAAGTATCCAGCATAAAATCGCCGACCAGCAGAATTTCAGGCGAGCCCAGGCCGGTTACAGTTTTGAGTAAATCAGTATAGCTCATCGCGTTTTTCTTAACCTGCCGATTCTGTTAATTTGTCCGCTAAAGCCGTTATTTTATCAGCATTTGCCGTAAAGTCCAGTTCCATCACCATACAAACAAAAGGCAGTGTTTCCGTTTCAGAGCACATCAGGGCGGCCTTTACCCAGTCCTTCTGAGTGCAGACGGCGAATTCGGCTCCGCAGGCCGAGGCCAGGGCGGCGATTTCTTTGATGTCCTGCTGGCTGTAGGCGTGATGGTCGTTGAAAAACCTTGAGCCGACGATATTCATACCCTGCTGACCAAGGCAGTACACGAAGGCGGCGGGATTTCCGATGCCGCAGAAGACAAAGAGTTTTTTGTCCCTGAAACGCTCAATGGGAAGTTTTTTGCCTCCGCAGGCAAGTCCGTGGTCTTGCCGGTGACAGGAGCGTGCTATGGGGATTTGTCCGGCGTATTTTCGGATGGTTTTTTCGATTTTGTCAATCTGGTCAGGCTGGGCCTGGTCGAAACGGCTTATGACGACTGCGTCCGCCCTGGCGAGACCTCGGATTTGTTCTCGCAGCAGCCCTGCCGGCAGCAGCCTGCCGTATCCGAAAGGACAGGTCGCGTCCACCGCGAGGATATTCAAATCGCGTCTGATGCGTCGATGTTGGAAACCGTCGTCAAGTATCAGGATTTGTGCTCCGAATTGCGTGATGGCCTTTTGTGCGCCTTCGAGGCGGTCGGGGTTGACGACGACCTGAACGCCGGGGCAGCTTTTGGCCAGCAGCGCGGGTTCATCGGCGTCGGCCTGGCCGAAGGTTTTATATCCGCGGGTCAGGATTGCGCAGCGGATGCCTTTTTGTGTTAAATACCTGCACAGCCAGATTACCAGTGGTGTTTTGCCGGTACCGCCTGTGGTGATGTTGCCTACGCTGATGACCGGGACGGCGAGTTTATGC
>JBGSSG010000368.1:0-2862 GCA_041737185.1 Anaerohalosphaeraceae bacterium | reverse complement strand
GTACAGAAAAGGCCCGCAGCTTCCGGCAGCGCAGGCCTTCGAGTGTCTTATCGTTGAGATTGATATGCGTCAATTCGACTTTTTTACCATTTAGCGAATCAATATCCACGCAGAAGCCGTGGTTCTGGCTTGTGATTTCGACGGCGCCGGTATCGAGGTTTCTTACGGGATGATTTGCTCCGCGATGGCCGAACTAGAGATTGTAGGTTTTGCCGCCGAGAGCAAGGCCGAGAAGTTGATGGCCCAGACAGATGCCGAAAACGGGGACTTTCCCGAGCAGTTTGCCAATCGTCTCGATTGCATAAGTAACGGCAGCGGGGTCGCCCGGGCCGTTGCTTAAAAAGACGCCGTCGGGTTTTTTCGCCAGGACTTCCTTTGCGGTGGTATCGGCAGGTACGACCTGTACCCGGCAGCCGTGCGAGACCAGAAGGCGAAGAATGTTGTGTTTGATTCCGAAGTCAAAGACAACGACCTTGTATTTCGGTGCGGGTTTAAGGCAGCTTCCGGTCAGGACGTCTATTGTGCCCTTGTCCCAGGCGTATGGTTTTGCAGCGGAAACGTCTTTGACTATATCGCGACCCACCAGGCCGGGGTATCGGTCGAGCCTTTTGCGCAGAGCGGCGATATCTGTCTGACCGGTTGAGATTATGCCCCTCATAGCGCCCTGTGTTCGGATGTGGCGGACAAGTTTTCGGGTGTCGATGCCCTCAAGGCCGATGATTTTGTTTTTTTTCAGATACTCATCGAGGCTTTGCTGCGACCTCCAACTGCTCGGATAAGTGCAGTTTTCCTTAACGATAAGGCCTGCGCAGAAGGGCCTTACGGATTCCCGGTCGAGGTCGTTTGTGCCGTAGTTGCCAATCATCGGATATGTCATCGTGATAATCTGTTCGCGATATGAGGGGTCTGTGAGGATTTCCTGGTAGCCGGTCATTGAGGTGTTGAAAACCACCTCGCCGAGGGCGACGCCTTTTGCACCGAAGCCGAGGCCTTTGAATACTGTACCGTCTTCAAGCAGCAGAATGGCTTCCACAATCAGGATTCCTTTTGCTTTTTATAATAGGACTGTATGGACTTTACGGAAATTTTACCTTTTTTCAAGGCGGCAATCGCGTTGGTTACCGCGCTTGCTCCGCGGATTGTGGTGGTGTAAGGCAGGTTGTGGTCCAGTGCGGAGCGCCTGATTGAGAATGAATCGCGGATTGTCTGCTCGCCCACGGTGGTATTAATAATCAGGTCAAGCCTGCCGTTAATAATCAGGTCAACAACATTCGGGCGGCCCTGGCTGACCTTGCGGACAAATTCGGAAGGGACATTGTTTTTAATAAGCTCTATGCAGGTGCCGCGGGTGGCGAAAATTTTGAAGCCCATTTCGTAGAGTTTTCGCGCGACCTGCACGGCCCGCGGCTTGTCGGCGTCCCTGACGCTGATAAAGACGTTTCCTTCGGTCGGCAGGGTGTTTCCGGCGGCGATTTGAGATTTGGCATAGGCGATGCCGGGGTCGTCGCTTAGGCCCATTACCTCGCCTGTCGAGAGCATTTCGGGGCCGAGGATGACGTCTGCGCCGGGGAATTTTATAAAAGGAAAGACCGCTTCCTTTACGCAGCAGTGTTTAATCTCGACCTGGCGGGTAAATCCGAGTTGCTGAAGGGTCGCGCCGCACATTACCTTTGCGGCAAGTTTTGCCAGCGGTACGCCGATGGCCTTGCTGACAAAGGGGATTGTCCGCGAGGCCCTGGGATTGACTTCGAGTATATAAATATCGTCGTCTTTTACGGCAAACTGTATGTTAATCAGGCCTTTGACCTTCAATTCGAGGGCCAGGAGTCTGGTCTGCCGTATAATTTCCCGGACGATTTTCGGCTTAAGCGAAAATGGCGGCAGAACGGCGGCGCTGTCTCCGGAATGTATGCCGGCTTCCTCGATGTGTTCCATTATGCCGCCGACTACGACGGTTTTTCCGTCGCAGATTGCGTCCACGTCCAGTTCGGTCGCGTCGTCGAGGAATTTATCGACGAGGATGGGATGTTCGCCGGAGACTTCGATGGCCTCTTCGACGCAGGCACGGAGAGAAGTTTGGTCATAAACGATATCCATCGCCCTTCCGCCGAGGACGAAGGAGGGTCGAATCAGCAGAGGGTAGCCGAGCTTGTTTGCGATTTTGAGTGTTTGCTCGTATGTTTTTGCGGTTCCGCTTTGGGGCTGGAGCAGGCCGAGCTTATCGACGAGTTTGTTAAAAAGTTTCCGGTCTTCGGCGCGCTGGATGCTGTCGGGGCTGGTGCCGATGATTTTCACCCCCGCTTTGTGGAGGGCCTTTGAGAGTTTCAGCGGCGTCTGGCCGCCGAACTGCACGATTACGCCGTTGGGTTTTTCGGTATCGACGATGGACATTACATCCTCGAAGGTCAAAGGCTCGAAGTAGAGCCTGTCGGAAGTGTCATAATCGGTGCTGACGGTTTCGGGGTTGCAGTTGACCATAATGGATTCGACGCCGATCTCCTTAAGTGCGAAGGCGGCGTGGCAGCAGCAGTAGTCAAACTCTATTCCCTGTCCGATGCGGTTTGGGCCGGAGCCGAGAATCATTACTTTTTTTCTTTTGGTCGGGTTTGCCTCGCATTCGGTCTCGAACGTCGAGTACAGATACGGCGTGTCGGCCTCGAACTCTGCGCCGCAGGTATCGACTTTTTTATAGACCGCACAAATGCCGGCATCGAGGCGATGTTTGCGGAATTTTACTTCGTCAACGCCGAGTTTGGCGGCCAGGTACTTATCGCTAAAGCCCCACTCCTTTGCTTTTCGCAGAAGCCGAAGATTTTCCATTCCGCCGGACAGGATAGTCTGTTCCATTGCCACGATATCGCC
>JBGSSG010000333.1:0-4685 GCA_041737185.1 Anaerohalosphaeraceae bacterium | reverse complement strand
GCCTCCAGGCCGCTGAAAACATAGGTTATATGATTCCGACAACTGTTATCAAGCATTTCTTAACTGACATTGAGGACGGCAGTTATGACGGCTTTGGCTCGATGGGCGTTATGACTTTTGAGGGCCTGCACAATCAGGCGTACCACAAATATCTGAACCTGCCGCAAGATACCCAAGGCGTCATAGTCCTGTGGGTCCAGCCAAACAGCTCGGCGGAAAACATCCTCCTGCCCGGCGACGTCCTTACCAAAATCGACGATTTTGATATTGATAATGACGGTATGATAAGGATTTACGGGCTTTCGCTCGAGATGTCCGAGGCCATAGAACGCAAACAAATCGGCCAGGAAGTAAGCCTCCACCTCTACCGCGATGGCCAATTAGTGAACTCGACGGTAAAAATTGCGCCCAACATCCCGGTTTTGTCCTGGGCACGGCAATACGACCAGCAGCCTAAGTATCTCGTCTATGCAGGACTTACGTTCGTGCCTGTAAGCAGAAATTATCTTGAAACCTTTGGGCGGAGCTGGCCTTCTGATATGCCCTTTTACCTGCGGTATCTGTTCCATAACTGGGGCCAGATTGACCCGGACAAGCAGCGAACTGAATATGTCGTGCTGTCGGAGGTTCTGCCCGACCAGATAAATGCCTATTGCGGCGCGTACCTCGGCCAGGTGGTTAAAAAGGTCAACGGAGTAATGATTTACAGTCTTGAGGACATAAGGGGGGCGCTGGAAAAACCTGCCGACGAATTCTGTAAAATCGAGTTTTTCGACCAGCCGGCGCCGCTGATACTTGAGGCAAAAGACGCGGCCCAAAGTCAGCAGGCGATTTTAGAAAAATACGATATTCCGGCAGCGGCATCGGCGAATATGTAAATGGTGTGATAGAAAATCCGGGTCATCAAAATCCCTGAATTTCCGGCGTTCAACATCTACCAGAAATCCCCTGCCGCATATCGCCAGCGCCTTGCCCGGATCTTTTTTCCATTGAAAGGCCGCCGCCCGCGCCGCCTCCACAAACGCCGGCTTGCCGGCATATTTTGCAAACAATTCTTCCACCGCCGCTTCCGCAGTATTGCCCATCGTCAGATATGCGTTAACCGGGTCTCTGCACAGAACGCGGTGCGTCCGGACTGTTACAGTCGGTGTTTGTCCTATTTAGAATCTACCACCACTCGGATTCTTTGAGGTTTGCAAATTACAACGTCCTTTTTGCGAGAGGCCGGCTGTATGTTCCACTTCACAAGTTCGCCGTTAGCTACGGTTCCAGTGACTGTTGTTTTATTTTCAAGATGGAGTTTAAAATCCGCGTCCCACCAGACCGGCCAGGCGGGGAGCAGCAGGATTTTGCCCCCGGCCTCCTGTACCAGCATGCGTTGCAAAGCCGTACCTCCTGATCCGAAGTGATCAAAGTCTGGACAGGAATCAGGATGTTCCCTGCCGTAGAGAGGAAAACGGCACATCGTCGAAGCTGTGCGGAATCGTCGCACCAGGCCGTTAGCCGCCTCTTCAGCGTTGCCTGCACAGGCCCAATGAATTTGATCCTGGGTCCAGCAAGTGTTATCGTAGGCGTCTTTGCAGGTGCGATGCTTCATTGTCCAATCCACAATGTCCGCCGAGCCGAGGGCAAGGCCGAAGCAGCGGAAGGGAAAGACCGGATAGAGTTCGCCGTTTTCAGCGTTCATTCGCTTCTCCCATTTTCCCGCCGGAGCAATAGCTTGTTTGCCTTCGATCGTACGCAGGGGCATGTCTGGGATTTCGGCGCGGAATCGCCGCCAATTGGCTTGGTCTTCCGCAGTTCCGGCATTCATGGCCAACAATTGATCCAGGCAAAAACGCAGGCCGGCGATGTCCGGGGCAGGATTAACAGCAATCCAAAAAGTTTCCAATATCTGGGCCGGGTCTAGGCGGAGTTTGCCATCGGCGTCACGCAAATAGTGTTTATCGAAAAACAAGAGAACTTCCCGGGCAAAGGGCGTTAACACTTGATCGCGAAAATCTTGATCTTGGGTGTAGTTGACGTAGTCGGTCATCATGGCGACAATTTCCAGGCCGCTGGTGAAATAGAACGAGTGGTAATAACCCTGGCCGGTGTTTTCGCCCGGCTTGATTTTCAAGGGTTTGCCGTTTTCGCCGCAGTCGCGTTCACCGCCGGTGGGTTCGATATTTTCTCGATAATAGGCGCCATCGTGGTCGAACCAAGCTTTGGTAATGGCCTTTCGCACCGGCAACAGACGAAAGTAGTAATCAAAAAAAGGCCTCATTAGGTCGTAGTCGCCGCTCATGAGCAGCGGCCAGTAGAGCAGGCGTTGGTTCTGGAAAGTAAAACGGCGTCCCCAGAGTCGGTCGTCCTCATGAGTGAGCAAGGTACCATCGGATTGCCGGGTCGCGCCGGGACGATTTTTTTTGTCATCGGCCGGGATCCGTAATTGCTGGGTAAAGAGACCACCATTGAATTTGGTCTGGATTCGACCCCGGCTCTGACAGGCCATGAGGAAACGAAAGATGTTATAACTCTGAGCGACTAAAGCGGCGCCGTCTTTTTCCAATCGCATGCCTTTCGCATCCGGCTCGCCTTGAAATTTCTCCCGGTCTTCAGCAGCCAGAGTGTTGTCGGAGACAAAAATCCAGCTCCGGTTCCAAAATGTTCGCCACCACTGACAATGGGCGTCCCATGTTTTTTGAGTATCCATTTGTTGTGCCGCTTGGGCGGTAATTGTCTCTGTCCAGGTCTTTGGGGAGGGTGTCTGCATGGTAAGCCCATGGATGCGAAGGTCGAAGTGGGCGCCTTTGCCGGCAAGCGCCCCGTCCTGGAGTCTCATGCCGGAACCTGTCAACAGGTTGCCGAAGATGTTGAACCGATAGGGATCGGGAAAGGCCTTCGCCGCTTCTTCGAACAGATAATACTTAACGTCGTCCGGATAGACGCTGTGGTCGCCGACGGCGAAATACCAGAGCAATTGATTGCTCCCTTCGACCAGTTGATCTTTCGTGCCATCCAGACGATCCCAGAATTCCGGCATGGCCTGTATCCCAATCTCCTGCGGAGCGTCAATCTGCACATGGCAGACCGGATGATTGGCGTCGACCCAGACACGTATTTTTACACCATTGGCTTCGATAGCGATAGAACTTGTACCGAGATCCAGGGTTTGGCGAAACGGTTTTCCCTCTTGAAACGGATTGGGATTCAGGGAAATCCGAACACGTCCGCTTTTATAAATTTGCCCGCTGCTGTTGAAGGCGTCGTTTTTTGCTAAAAGCAGATAGAGGTCGCCATTGGCGACAGCATATACGCCGGCAGCCATGTCGCCGTTGCCAATGGGCATGACGCCGGTCGCATCTTTCGATGGGCTTGTCCAGACGACGTTATAACGCCGAATGTTTTTTGTCGGGCCGCCTTCCAATGGACCTGGAGCATCGCCCGCCGGTGCGGCTTTGGCACACCCAATCCCCTGAAAAACGATGAGCGTTGCCAATACTATTTTCACATTCAAATTCTTCATGTTTTTTCTTCCTAACCCGCCAAGCATATATTATTCCGGTACGCCGGCATTTTCAAGAATATTTTGCCGGATACATCCTGGCATATCTGTCTGGTCGGCGAGCGTCGATTGCCTTGAGAGGTGCGGTTTTAAACAAGAAATGTTGACTGCAAGGACGTCGGGGTCTAAACTATTATGCAAATGGTCTTGTGCAGATAATTTTTAGGAGTCTTTATGAAAATCTCAGCAATCGCCCTTCTAAGTATCGCAATCGCAACAGGCTGTCTGTCGTGTATGGGAACACAGCGAGGCACGCCGGCGGATTTGAGCGAGTCTTTGAAAAACAGCCTTGTTTATATGAAGGTTTCTGTCGGAGGATATGAGCAAACGCAGCCCTGGAAGCAGTCGCCGGTGGTCGAAAGCGGCGGCTACGGATGCGCTGTCGGGCCTTATGAGATTTTGACGACGGCGGGCAATGCGGTAAACGCAACGATGATTCAGGTCAGGCGGTATGCCAGGAACGAATTCATACCGGCCAGGGTTAAGGTGGTCGATTACGAGGCGAATCTGTGTTTGCTTGAGTTGGATAAGGAGAAAGCGGGCGGTCCGATGACGCCGATACGTTTTGCCGGACGGTATGTAAAGTCCGCTGAAATCTCAAGTTACTGGCTGTCGAGCGGAGGTCATCTGACAAGCGGCAGAGGTTATCTGGACCGCGCCGAGTGCACGGATAATCCTGTATCGTGGACGAGCAACCTGACTTTTGTTGTCTCGAACGGTTCGCGGGCAACGAGCAATGCGGAGCTGTATTGTCTGGGCAAAGAGCCTGTCGGCATTGCCTGCTGGGCCGGGGAGAAAGAGGCGGGCATTATACCGGCAGAATGTATCAATGCTTTTTTGGCTCAGGTGAAGTCGGGCGGCTATAAGGGATTCGGTATGGCAGGGTTTGAACTGGCCGCCCTGCTGGACCCCGCGGTGCGCAAATTTATGAAAATGCCGGCAGGTATGGATTACGGGGCGCTGGTAGGCAGGGTTTATGCGATGGGGACGGGAAGCGATGTGCTGCGGGTTGGCGATGTGGTTTTGGCTATAGACGGCAAGAGCTTAAATCCTTATGGAAGGTATATGCATCCGGAATACGACAGGCTGTCCTGCGAACATTTGATTGCTTCGAGGGTTGAGGGGGAAAGTCTGAAGT
>JBGSSG010000295.1:0-4465 GCA_041737185.1 Anaerohalosphaeraceae bacterium | reverse complement strand
AGCCCCAACCGGCCGGCCTGTCGCACAGCGTGTTCCATCAATTCCCAAAATTCCTCGGTCAACACCTTGACCTCGCCATTGGGCGAACAGCTTTGGCCGCCGCCTATCACCCCGATGTAGGCTCCGCCTATGCCGATGCGCTGCATCGCCTCCAGGTCGCGCGTGATGCCGTCCCTGGAAATGTGTCCGTCCATCCAGTACCAATAGCAGCGCGGCCGCGTGCGGAGGGGCGGATTCATAAAGTACTCCGCCAGTTTGTCGGCGTTAAGCTTTGTCGCCATTCCAGTCTCGCCGGCCCACAAGCTCGCCGGCAAAAGCCCTGAACCGGCGGTGGAAAGGCACGTAATCTTGAGAAAATCACGTCGATTAAAGTCCCGAGAGAAAGCAGCCTTCGATTCCATAAATAACCCTCTGAAAAATTACGTTAAGGTCGCCTGATTCAATGCAAGACAACCGATGTCTTCTTGTCCGAAAGATGTATTTGAGTTATACCAAACCTTTACAGTTTAAGTCAAGTTATTTAAAGACCTTTTGGCAATATCGCCGGCTGAAATTTATATGGACATTTTGCGGGCGTTTTATATAATGCCGGATTGTTTTATCGGTATTGCTTCACAAGGATTTTCTCAAGAAAGGCGCTATGCTGACATCCGGAGAGATTCGCGGTTTGTTTATTGAGTTTTTCAAACATCGCGGCCATACGTTTGTGCCGAGCTGGCCGGTCGTGCCGGTCGGCGACGAGACCCTGCTTTTCACAAATGCCGGGATGAACCAGTTCAAGGATATTTTTCTTGGTCTGGCCGCGGCCAAATGGCCCCGCGCCGTCAACAGCCAGAAATGCATCCGCGTAAGCGGCAAGCACAACGACCTTGAAGAGGTCGGACTTGACACCTATCACCACACTTTCTTTGAGATGCTGGGCAACTGGTCGTTCGACGATTATTTCAAGGCCGAGGCCATAGAGTGGGCGTGGAAACTGCTCACCGTCGAATACGGCATAAGCCCCGACCGTCTCTGGGCCACGGTTTTTGCCGGCGATTCGCAGGAAGGCTCGCAGGCTGATACCGAGGCAATGGAGCTTTGGGGCAAACTGACTTCCCTGCCGAAGGAAAAGATTCTGGCCTGCGGTAAAAAAGACAATTTCTGGGAAATGGGTTCCGCCGGCCCGTGCGGCCCGTGCAGCGAGATTCACATCGACTTAGGCCCCGACCGCTGCGATATGAAACATATCCCCGGCCATATCTGCAAAGTCAACGGCGGCTGCGCAAGATTTATCGAGCTTTGGAACTTAGTCTTTATTCAGTTTAACCGGAAACCCGACGGCGCGCTTGAACGTCTGCCTGCCAACTATGTCGATACCGGCGCAGGCCTTGAACGAATATGCGCGGTTCTGCAGAACAAAACCAGCAACTATGATACGGATTTGTTTTCCCCGATTATTCAGGCCGTCCAGGACATTACGGGCAAACGGTACGCCGCCCGTCTCGGTAATGCGACAGACAACGCCTTTCGCGTCATCGCCGACCATATCCGAACGCTGTCCTTTGCGATTACCGACGGGGTAGCGCCTTCCAACGACGGCCGGGGCTATGTAATCCGCCGAATCCTGCGAAGGGCCGCACGCTTCGGAAGAAATTTGGACGTTCACGAGCCGTTTTTGTACAGACTTGTGCCCGCTCTGGCGGAGCAAATGGGAGAGGCATTTCCGGAGTTAAAGACGCGGGCGGATTTTGTCGCCGAGGTAATACAGGCCGAGGAAACTTCCTTCGGTCGGACGCTTGACCGCGGGCTGGAGTTGTTCGCGGCAGCCGCCGACAGGGCCGACGGGAAAGCCGTCAGAACCATTTGCGGCGACGATGCGTTTATGCTTTACGACACTTATGGTTTTCCGCTGGATTTGACGGAATTGATGGCCCGTGAACGCGGTCTTGCGGTCGATACCGACACGTTTGTCAAGCTGATGGATGGGCAGAGAGAGCGGGCGCGCGCCGCTCAAAAAAGCGTTTCGCTCGCTGCCGGCATTTCCGGTGTGCAGTTGCCCGCGACCGATGACGCGGCCAAATACCAGGCCGAGTCCTGCCGGGCAAAACTGCTGGGCTGGCTTACCACGGACGGATTTGTACAGAAAGGTTCGTTTGAGGATACCAACGAGACCATTGCGCTGGTACTGGACAAGACCTGTTTTTACGCCGAGTCCGGCGGACAGACAGGCGATGCGGGCGAGATTAAAGGCCCCGATTGGGAATTTATAGTGGAAAATACCGCCAAGGCCGGCAATTGTGTTCTGCATAAAGGCAATCTTCACAGGGGCCGTCTTTCTGTAAATGACCCGGCCGAGTTATTCGTTCACAAAGACCGGCTGGCAACCAGAAAAAATCACACCGCGACTCATCTGCTTCAGTATGCTCTGCGCCAGACGCTTGGCCAGTCCGTTCATCAGCAGGGCAGCTTAGTCTGTCCGGATTACCTTCGTTTTGACTTTACCTGGCCAAAGGCGCTTACCAAAGAGCAGCTTGGGCAGGTTCAAAAAATAGTCAACGAAAAGATTGAATCCGCTTTGCCGGTTGCCTCTGTTGTTTTGCCGATTGAGCAGGCGAAGAAACTCGGCGCGACGGCTCTGTTCGGCGAAAAGTACGGCGATACCGTCCGCGTCATAGCGGCAGGTGCGTCCGACGCCGAACATATTGAAAAGGCCTTCAGCAGGGAATTCTGCGGCGGTACGCACGTATCCAACACCGCTGACATCGGCGGATTTGCGATATTGAAAGAGGAAAGCGTCTCTGCGGGCGTTCGGCGAATCACCGCCCTGACCGGCACAAAGCTGGTTAAGCATTTAATCGGCAAAAGCGAAATCGTCGATGAGCTTGTGGGCATCCTGAAAACGCCCGCAGAACAGATAGCCCCGCGTGTGCAGAAAATTCTTGAGGACAATAAATCGCTGGCAAAACAGCTTAAAAGCGGGTCTGTGCCGCCCTCTGCGCAGGTCGGCGCCGAGCAGCTTCTGGCAAAGGCCGAAAAAATCGGCCAGTCATTTCTTGTAATAAGCGATATTCCGCCGATGCAGATTGACCCCGCCCGCGGCATGGTGGACAGCGTCAAGAAAAAGGCAGGCTCTGCGGCGGTTGTCCTTGCAATGGCCTCCGATGACGGCAAAGTAATGCTGCTGGTCGGCGTTACCGACGACCTTATAAAAAAAGGTCTCTCGGCGGGCGATATCGTTAAAGAGATTGCCCCGATTGTAGGCGGCGGCGGGGGAGGCAGGCCGCAGTTCGCTCAGGCAGGCGGAAAAGACCCGGACAAACTCCCGGATGCCCTGAAAAAGGCTGCCGATATTATAAAAGAAAAGTTGCGGTAAAAAATTTCGGTGAAGGTCATGAACCAAGAGTGGGGTCATAACAACAACGACCTTGAACACACGGGACGCACATCTTTTTTTGCCACAGTTCTTCAGGTACTGCTCTTTCCCATCAGCCCCAGCGGACTGACGGTTATAGGAATCGCTGTTTTTCTTCCGCCGGTTGCTGGTTTTATTTGCCTGTTTATACCCTTTCCCTTTGGTTTTATTCTGTCGCTGCTGGTTCATATTATCGTATTGTCGTATTTTTACTGGTATGTGATATTCAGCGTCAAGTCAAGCGCCGCCGGCGAAAGACGCGCCCCCAGCGTGATGATAGAGGACGCAGATTACGACATCTTTTCCATATTATGGCAGTTTTTTCAGATTTTTATCCCCATTTTGCTCTGCCTCGGACCGGCCCTGTCTTATTGGCTTACCAAGAAACAGACCGACCTTTATTTTTGGCTGGCCCTTGCCGGCGGCGGATTTGTCCTGCCGATGGCAATTCTGTCGGTTATGATGTACGATTCGCTTGCGGGGCTTAATCCGTTCTTGCTGCTGATTTCAATCGTTCGTGCGTTTATCCCTTATCTGATAACGGTACTTATTTTTTATATCCCTGTATTTGTGTTTGTGGAGATGGCCATCGGCGTATTCGGTAAAGGTTTCAGTACCGGCCTTGTGGGAATACTCCTGTTCAGGATTTTGCGAAATTATACGTTTTTAACGGCGGCACATGCGATTGGGTGGTTTTATTATAAAAACCAGGAAAGGCTTCGCTGGGATATGTAAGACAAAGCGGGGGACAGTGTCAGGATTGTTTATCAAGTCTGATTTGAACGCTTTTTGCGTGGGCGTCCAGGCCTTCGGTCTGTGCAAGCCTGATAATATCCTCTGCTGCCCCGGCCAGTTCTTTTTTGTCATACTCGATTATGCTGGTTGATTTTACAAAGTCATTGGCGGACAGCGCGCTGAAAAACCTCGCGATTGTTCCTGTCGGCAGTGTATGACTTGGCCCTGCGAAGTAATCGCCCGCCGCCACGGGTGAATACTCCCCGATAAATATCGCCCCGGCGTTTTTGATTCTTTTGGCAATTTGTCTGCTCTGTTTTCCGCATTGAATCTGTA
>JBGSSG010000282.1:0-10141 GCA_041737185.1 Anaerohalosphaeraceae bacterium | reverse complement strand
TGTCGCCGTCGAGCCGGCGGAGTCGCCCGTTTTGTCCGGCGGCAAACCCGGCCCGCATAAAATCCAGGGTATCGGCGCCGGTTTTGTGCCGGCAATTTATCGTCCGGAAATGGTCGATGAAATCGTACAGATTGATGCGCCGCAGGCCGGCGATTTTGCACGAAAAGCAGCCCGTGAGGAAGGACTTCTGGTGGGTATTTCCAGCGGGGCGGCAATTGCCGCGGCGACAAAAGTTGCCGCCAGGCCGGAGAACAAAGGAAAACTGATTGTGGTTATCATTCCCAGTTGCGGCGAGCGATATCTGTCCACCTGGCTTTTCAGTGATTTTGTGAACGGCTAAACCATTTTGCAAAAATCAGGCAGGATTTTACTGTGTGCGGCAGGGAAAGGCGGAATGAGACGGCCATATGGCCGCCCCTGTCCCGCATAGATAAAGTTTTACGCCGATTCTTTTCGAAGTTTCTTGTTCTGCGCGGATAATTCCGTTTTCCCCTCAACCACATCAAGGGTAACCAGATATTTACCGGGTTTGGGTTCTTCCGGCAGCCGGTACATCAAATCAACCATCAGGTCCTCCATTATCGCCCTCAATGCCCTCGCTCCCGTATCCCGCTTCATCGCTTTTTTCGCCAGCATATCAAGAGCCTCCTGCGTAAACTGCAGTTCGGCGTCTTCCATCTCGAAAAGTTTCTGGTACTGCCGGACAAGAGCATTCTTCGGCTCGGTCAGAATCTTTACCAGGGCCGTCTCGTCGAGAGCCGTAAGCGTCGTTATAATAGGCAGCCTGCCCACAAATTCCGGTATCATCCCGTACTCAATCAGGTCTTCGGGCGTAACCTGCTCGATTAACTGGCTGTACTCGGCCTTCTTGTCATCGACAGCCGATTTTTCACTGTCAAAACCAATCATCCGCCTGCCCATACGGCGTTTGATAATCTTGTCAAGCCCCACAAACGTACCGCCGCAGATAAACATTATCTGCGTCGTGTCAATCTGTATATAGGCCTGTTCGGGATGCTTTCGGCCTCCCTGCGGAGGAACATTGGCCTGTGTGCCTTCCAGCATTTTCAGCAGAGCCTGCTGCACGCCCTCGCCGGAAACATCGCGCGTGATTGAAACGTTCTGATTGGTTTTGCCGATTTTGTCAATCTCGTCGATATAGACAATTCCTTTTTGCGCCGCCTCGACGTCGAAATCCGCCGACTGCAGCAGCCGGAGAAGAAAATTCTCAACATCCTCTCCAACATACCCTGCCTCGGTTACCGTCGTCGCATCGCATATCGCAAAAGGCACATGCAGCACCCGTGCAAGGGTCCGCGCAAGCAGCGTCTTGCCTGAGCCTGTCGGGCCGACAAGAAGAATATTTGATTTTTCAATCTCAACTTCCTCGTCCTTCTTGTCGGTATGCAGGAGGCGTTTGTAATGATTGTGCACCGCCACAGAGAGCAGCTTTTTGGCGTGTTCCTGACCGATGACATATAAATCAAGAAATTCCTTGACTTCCCTCGGCTTTGGCAAATCCTTCAGAATCACCCCGGCGCCCCGGCTGCGCCGCTGCTCCTGACGGACGATATTGTAGCAAAGGTCAATGCACTCAGGACAGATAAATATCCCATCCGGACCTTCAACAAAGGTCCCGGCCTGTTTTTTACTCCGTCCGCAAAAACTGCACGCCTCGCGTCTGCCGCTGTAACTTCCGGATTTTGACATTCAAAACTCCAAAATGAACAAACATTACGTAATTTATTGTAGCAGCAGTCATTCCAAATATCAAGAAACCTCTTATTTTATCGGTTTCTTTACCCGCGCTGCTCTACTTTTGCTCAACCACAAACGTAATATCGCCGGCGCCGGCGGCAAAAAGCACATCATAGACCTTCACCACCCAGTTCCATTGCAGACGCTTATCGCAGTACAGTTCCACAGGCCCGGCCGCTTGTGCGGATCCTTCGAGCGTTTTTTTCAGGGTCCCTGCCAGACTGTTCAGACCTTTTTCGGCATCCGCCTCCGTCAGAAGTATCTGCTCTTGTCCTGCCAGGCTGACAATGCAGCCCCCCTGGCCGGCGGGCTTGATTTCAAGACGCAGCGGTTTTATCGAATCCGCCCCGGCGGACAAACCGACTGTTTTTACTTCGTCAGTAAGCTTCGGCTTGTCAAGGGAAACAAACTGTTCAGGAGTGCGAAAACGGGCCGTGAGCACCAGAAAAGTAAGCAGCAGAAATATCACGTCTATCATCGCCGTCATTTGCAGCCCCACCGGCCTGCTCGGACGCCCGCGTTGTCGAAAACCTGCTGGCCGCAAATGCGTAATCATTTTCTCAATCGTAAACTTGTCCGTCTTTTACCAGCCTATGGCTGGTTTATCCGCCGAGGCGGACTGGCGAATCATCAATCTTTTTGTTTTCCGCCCGCCCGCACAGGCCTGCCGTTTTCAAGCCCGCTTTCAAACGCCCGCAGATTCAACTCCACCATTTTAGGGTTTTTGCTTGCAAACAAGTCCCGTATGCTCTGCTCGACGCTCTTTTGCTCCAGAATACCCGTTCCCGCCACAAACGCGCCGAGAGCAGCCATATTGGCTGCCTTGATATTTCCAAGCTGACGCGCCAACTCGGTCGCCGCTATCTCAATAACTTCCAGGTCCCGGCGTTTCATCGGCCTGCTGACCATCGACGTATTCAGCAGCGCAAGCCCGCCGGGAAGAATATCATCCTCAAACCGGTCAAGCGAGGGCTGGTTCAGGATAATCGCCACATCAGGCCTGACCACAAACGGACATACGATTTCATCCTGACTTATTATAAGAGTGGCGTTGGCAGTGCCGCCGCGAACCTCCGCCCCGTAGGACACCATGCCCGCTACGTTTTTGCCCTCGCTCACACAGGCCCGCGCCAGTATGTTGCCCGCAAGCACTACGCCCTGCCCGCCCGAACCGGCTATTAGAATTTTTGTCTCACGCATTATATTTCAGTATCCGCCAGGGGCGGAATCCGCACTTTTGCCTTTTAACTTTTAACTTTTACCTTTTTACTTATCTTTGAACACGCCCAGCGGAAAAGCCTTTTTCATCTCCTCGTTGACAAACCGGGCCGCCTTTTCCGGCGTCAGCTTCCAGTCCGTCGGGCACATCGACAGCACCTCGACCAGCGAAAAGCCTTTGTTTTCGAGCTGATTGACAAATGCTTTTTTAATCGCCTTGCGCGCCTTTATTACATCCTTTGGCGTGCTGATCGCAACGCGCTCCAGGAAACATACCCCTTCAAGGCTGCTCAAAAGTTCGCATACCTTCAGAGGCGCGCCTTCCTGATTTTTCCCCCGGCCTGCCGGACTTGTGGTGCTGTACTGACCGGTAAGAGTCGTCGGCGCCATTTGCCCGCCGGTCATTCCGTATATCGCGTTGTTAATGAAAATTACCGTGATGTTCTCGCCCCTGTTGGCAGCGTGAATCGTCTCTGCCGTGCCGATAGCCGCAAGGTCCCCGTCGCCCTGATATGTAAAGACCACCCTGTCGGGCAGGATGCGTTTCAGCCCCGTCGCCACCGCAGGACTCCTGCCGTGAGCACATTCAATCATATCGCAGTTGAAATAATCATACATAAGCACAGCGCATCCGACCGGAGCGGTGCCTATCGTGCGTTCTCTTATGCCCAGTTCGTCGATGACTTCAGCCAGTATGCGGTGGGCAATGCCGTGTCCACAGCCCGGACAGTAATGCGTCTTGACATCATACAGTGTTTCAGGACGTACGAATTTCACTGTTTTCCCTTTACCTGCCCGCCCCTGTTCAGGACAGACTCGATTTTTTCCAGAATTATTTCCTGGGTCGGATACCATCCGCCCCCTCTGCCTAAGAATGATACCGGCACAGCGCATTGGCAGGCAAGCTGGACATCCTCGATAAACTGACCCTCGCTCATTTCAACCACCAGAAACCGCTCGGCCTTTCGCGCCGCCCGCATGAACACATCCGCCGGGAAAGGCCAAAGACTTATCGGTCGAATCAGACCCGCAGGAATCCCCCTGGCCCGTGCCATCTTGACCGCTCCCTTGGCAATCCGGCCGGTAATCCCGTACGCGCAAACCACTATCCTGGCGTCATCGGTCGCGTATTCTTCGTACAGACAAACCTCGCGCCGAATCTTCGCGTATTTTTTCTGCAAACGGTCATTATGCCAAACCAGCCCGTCGGCAGGGTCGAGCACAAGCGTCTTTACCACACGCGGCTTTCGCCCCCTGCATCCGTCAAGTGCATAATCCTTTTTTGGCAGCTTAAATTTGGGCTTATAAGGCAGCAATTCCACAGGCTCTGCCAATTGCCCCAGAATACCATCGGACAGTATCATCGCCGGATTGCGGTAGAAATCAGCGTAGTCAAAAGCCGCCATCGTAAGCTCGTACAATTCAGGCAGCGTGGAAGGAGCCAGCACTATCAGCCGGTAATCGCCGTGGCCGCCTCCCTTGACCGACTGAAAATAATCCCCCTGCGAAGCCCTGATATTTCCAAGTCCCGGCCCGCCGCGCTGCACATTGGCTATCACGCAGGGAAGCTCCGCCCCGGCTATGTAGCTTATGCCCTCCTGCTTGAGGCTTATCCCGGGCGATGAAGAGCTTGTCATACACCGAGCGCCCGCCGCCGAGGCCCCGAACAGCATATTTATCGCCGCAATCTCGCTTTCAGCCTGCACAAACACACCGCCGGCCTGCGGCAGCCGCCACGACATATATTCAGGCACCTCGTTCTGCGGCGTAATCGGATAGCCTGCATAAAACCGGCAGCCCGCCTGCACCGCCGCTTCAGCCATCAGCTCATTGCCCTTTAATAAAATCTTCTCGCCCATCAAATATTTTCTATTTTCAATTTCCTGTTTTCTATTTTTACCTGTATGCCGGCGGTTGTTTTTCAATTCTCAATTCTACATTCTTAATTCTCAATTCCCGTCGGAGGCTGGAAGCTGGCAGCTCTTTCTCCGAACTAAGAACTCCGAACTTTTTTCAATCATCCATCAAAAATCGTAAACTTGTCCGCCTTAGGCGGATAGTCAATCTTTATCGTCCGGCTCTTCCGGTATTTCTATCGCAGCATCAGGACACATCTGATAGCAAAGCCCGCACCGGTTGCATTTGGCAGGGTCTATCAATTCAGCATAAGGATAACCGTCTGTTCCCAGCGTCTCGCTCATCCGGATATTCCCCCTGGGGCAGGCCAGCACGCAAAGACCGCAGCCTTTGCAGCGACGTATATGAAATGTAATCTTTGACTTTTTCGCCATCATTATCGCTTGTCTATAATACTCCCGCATCGACCGCGCGTCAACAATTAATTCCTGACCCAATGGGATGCGATGTCCCCTTCCCATCCCAGGGCCGTATGTCTTTTGCCTTGACAGAGGTTCTTGCCGGCAGTATTCTTTGCTCTGCTTATTTTGCCCGTTTTCAATATTTTGCGAGGTTGCCTTTATGACAAAAACTAAAGTATTTTTCTCAACCGCCATTCTCATTATTTGGACTTTACCGGCCTTTGGACTCGATACAGAGCCGATTGTCCAGCTTCGCCAGCAGGCCGTCTCACAAAGCGTCCCTTTGTCGCCCGCCCAGGTCCAGATTTTCGAAAAATTCTGGCGAAGCGCCATTGACGCTTTGCTTCTTTCGCAGGATTCCGAGGAACAGGCTGGTCTTATCAATCAACTGGTTCAGGAAAAAGGCGGCGAAAATCTCAGCTTTTACGCCTCTTCTTACATCGACACCGGGAAAAAGCATCTTCAGGCGGCCTTTGACGCAATCCAACACTGGGATTTGGCCGACCGTCGGCTTGCGATGGAGAGAAAACTGATGGTACTTATCGCTCGACTGCAAAACATCGGTCTGGTCCCATTTGCTCTCGACCGCCTCAAAAACCCCGATGCCGTTGTCCGATACTGGGCCGTCAAAGCGCTGGCGGACCCCGAAATGATTAAACAGATATCTTCCGACCTTGTCGATGCCGATTTGAAGAGCAAAATCTCCAAGGCAATGGCCGAATCCGCCGAAAATGAAACTAATCTTGCCGTTCTTCGCGTTGCGGTCGATTTTACACTTGCGGTTAGCGATGCCTCCGGCCGGGATTTGCTGCTGAAACTGGCCGAAAAACGAACAAGGGCCTATATGGACTGGTCCGTTACCGACGAATGGTTTGATACACATTTATTGAACGGGATTGGACAAACGATTGTTTCCGGGCAGCCTTCCGATGAACGCGTAAAGCTCTCACGAGCTTTTGCGCAGCTTTACTCCTGTGTTATTCAGCGACACCTCAAGGGCCAGGAAATACTGCCCGCTTCTTCCAAAAACGCCTTGATTACCGTTATAGCCGAGGTGGAATATACAACCATTGCCAAACTCATACCCGGCTGGCAAATGAATCTTAAAAGGGCCCTTGAACGAAACACAGGGTTGGATCGCGAGGCCGAAACTCTATTGGGAGCCGCTTCGAGGCCCGGCGATTTATCCCTTCGCCTGAACTTCAATTATGGGAAAGACGCCGAGGGAAAAGCGATTATGTGCCCGGCCACTCTGCTCGCCGCCCCAGCGCCGGTCCAGCCCGTTGTCCCCGCGCCGGTCCAGCCTGTTGCCGAAGGTTCTGTTAATAAATGACAAGTTTCGTGCGGCATTCTTCAATTGCCGGCCCAGGCCGGTTTGGGCCGGTCGAAGGCCGGAGACGCACTTTTGTACTTTTTCTGTTGTTGCCGCTTATATTCTCCGCTGCGAGCTGTAAAAAAGACACCGGCCAAAAAGATACGCCGCAGACGCTTTTACAGCATCAACTTAGAGCTCGCGTACAGACTCTCGACCCCGCCGACGTAGGCGATACCGTCTCGGATGGCGTCGCGAGGGAATTTTTCGACTGTCTCTATACATACCATTACCTGAAGCGTCCGCTTTTGCTTATCCCTCAACTTGCCGCCGATATGCCGGTCGTCTCCGACGACGGAAGAGTGTACACCTTTACCATTTGCGACGATGTGTATTTTCACGACGACCCCTGTTTTCCCAATGGAAAGGGAAGAAAGCTCACAGCGGATGATTTTGTCTTTTCATTCAAGCGTATTGCCGACGTAAAAAGCCGCAGCAAAAACTGGTGGATGTTCGACGGTCGGATTGTCGGACTCAATGAGTTCAGGGAATACTCAAAAACCTGCGGCCCCGGGCAGGCGGACTATGCCCGCCCCGTCGAAGGCCTCATTGCCCCTGACTCTCTGACCTTACAGGTTACTCTTGTGCGTCCCTGGCCGCAGTTTTTGTTCTGGTTGGCGCATCTGCCTTCAGCTCCAATGGCGCCGGAAGCGGTCAATATGTACAGGGACGATATCTCCCGTCATCCGGTCGGCACCGGCCCTTTCCGGTTTCAAGCCTGGTCGCCGGGAAGTTTTATCCAGGCCGAACGAAATCCAAATTACTACGCACAGACCTATCCGGACGAGGGGATGCCCGAAGACCTGGCCGGCGGTCTGCTTGCCGACGCCGGGAAACCCGTTCCCTTTGTGGATAAAATCATCTGGCGCATCATTCCCGAAGACCAGCCTCGATGGTTGCTGTTTATGCGCGGCAGGCTCGACATTATCACCATACCCAAAGACAATTTCGGCCAGGCGGTGGCCTTCGGCAGGGAGCTTACCGATGAAATGAAAAAAAGGGACATCCGGATGGTAACCTTCGATGAACCCTGCACCTTCTGGGTCGGGTTCAATATGGAAGACCCGCTTTTAGCCTCAAACAAAGACCTCCGGTACGCCATAAGCTGCTGCATAGACCGCGACAAGTTCATCGAGATAATTTTCAACGGTCGCGGCAAGTCGGCCCACGGCTTTATACCGCCGGCTATGCCGGGTTATGACCCCAATGTTGCCCAATTTTCTCACAGCCATTATGATTTGCAGAAAGCCCGCGAGTTTCTGAATGCCGCTCGCATCGCCGCTAATGGCGACATACCCAAACTGCGCCTGGCCCTGGGGGGTGTTGACCCGACCTATCGGCAGATAGGACAGTTTATCCAGCAGAACCTGGCGCAAATCGGCCTTGTCGTCGAACTGGAGCTTTACGACTGGCCAACCTTCCTTGAAAAGCTGAAAAACAAGCAGCATCAGTTATTTTTTTCAGGCTGGATAGCCGATTACCCGGATGTTGAAAATTTTCTCCAGGTCTTTTATAGTAAGAACGCACCCTGGCCGAACAATATGAATTACAGCAGCCCGGAGTTTGACAAAATTTATGAAAGCGTAATTGAAATGCCGCCGTCTGCCGAACGAACAAAGCTGTATCATCAGACGCAAAAAGTCGTAATAGACGACCTGCCTTGTGCGTTTGTATATCACCGTATCGGGTATATCCTGCATCACGGCTGGGTAAGCGGCCTTAAGGCCAACGCCTACAAGGCCGATACAAACGGGCAGGGATTGAGCAAATACTATCGGGTGGACGCTGAAAAAAGGAAAATTTACCGTCAGAGGTACAAATAGACGTATCCAAAGGTTAATGAAAACGCTGATCCGTACACTGTTATTGGTTCTTGCGGCGATGGCTCCCGGCTGCCGGGACAGGCGTCCCGACGGGCAAAAAGGCCAGATGATTCTTCGTCATGTCCTGCCCACCCGCCTGCAGACCCTTGACGCCGGAAATATGCGCGACATTTATTCCATGCAGGTCGGCTCGCAGATTTTCGAACCCCTCTATACCTACCATTTCCTCAAACGGCCTTACGTGGTAATCCCACTCCTGGCGGAAGACCTTCCGCATATCAGTCCCGACGGCCTGACCTATACCATTCGCATAAAAAGAGGAATTTTCTATCAGGATGACCCTTGTTTTGCCGACGGCAGGGGGCGCGAGGTCAAAGCCGACGATTTTGTCTATGCCATAAAGCGGATAGAAAACGTTAAATACGCCTGCCAGAACTGGGGCATTTTCGATGGACGTATCGTGGGTCTCGATGATTTCAGAGCATTCACCAAAGGTTTCAAAAACGAAGGCGACGTCGATTACAGCAGGCGCGTCGAGGGTTTGCAGGCTGTCGATGATTATACCCTCGTAATTAAGCTCACAAAACCATGGGCACAGATAGTTGAGGCCGCTCTTACAGATACCGCCGTCTCGCCAATCGCCCGCGAAGCCGTCCGGTTTTACGGCCCCGACATTATTTATCATCCCGTCGGCACAGGACCTTATAAACTCAAAACCTGGCAGAGAGGATTTTTCGTAGAGCTTGTAAAAAATGAAAACTGGCGAACGGAATTCTACCCGTCCCAGGGCGAACCTTCCGACCTCGAAATGGGTTTCCTCGACGACGCCGGGAAACGTCTGCCGTTTGCCGACCGGATAATCTGGCGAGTCATCGAGGAAGACCAGCCCGCCTGGCTTCTGTTTATGCGAGGCCGGATTGACGCAATGGGAATCCCCAAAGACAACTTCAACCAGGCCATCGCAAAGGAAAGTCGCACCCTTACAGAGCCTATGAAAGCCCGCGGAATAGAACTCAAGAGCTTCAATGACCCCACTGTCTTCTGGATAGGCTTTAATATGAAAGACCCTGTTCTTTCAGGCAATCCGCCCCTGCGAAAAGCGCTTTGCCGCGCAACAGACCGTCAGAAATTCATCGATTTATTCACAAATGGCCGGGATAGAATCGCTCACGGCTTTGTAGCGCCGGGTCTGGATTCCTACGACCCGAACATTTATCAGTTCGGATACTCGAAGTATGACCTGGCCGAGGCCAAACAGCTTATCGAACAGGCTCGAGGCCTTAACAATGGAGTTATACCCGCGCTCAAGCTCGCTATGCCCGGCGCCGACCCGTTCTTCAGACAATTCGGCCAGTTCATTCAAAGCCAGTTTTCGCAGATAGGAGTCGATTTGGCCGTGGACTATATGGACTGGCCAACCTATATGGAGCGCCTCAATAAGGGCCAGTGTCAGCTTTTCGCCAGCGGCGTTTCCGCCGGCTACCCGGACGCCATTGATTTTCTCGCTATGTTTGCCACGAAATACTTCTCGCCAGGGGGCAACAAGTTCTTTTATTCCAGCGCGGAATTTGACTCCCTCTACGAAAAAGCCGAAGTAATGGGGGACCAGAATCAGCGTATCGCCCTGTACAGGAAAATGGAAAGAATAGTCC
>JBGSSG010000265.1:0-2132 GCA_041737185.1 Anaerohalosphaeraceae bacterium | reverse complement strand
TGCTCGACAAAATCGCTCATCTGCCAGTCGCCGCGGCAGCCGCAGATATCATAGAGAAAATTTTTAATTATGTCCGAGCCGCGCGGGGTGTGAGTAACCTCGGGGTGGAACTGGACGCCGAAGAATTTGCCTTTTTTGTGGCGAACGGCGGCGAACGGACAGGATGCGGTTTTTGCAAGCGGGACAAAATCGTCCAAGAGGCAGTTGACCTGGTCTCCGTGGCTCATCCAGACCGTAGTCTGTTGCGGCAGGCCTGCCAGCAGGTCGGAGAAGTCGAATATTTCAAGGTCTGTCCTGCCGTATTCGCGTGAGTGCGCGGGGCTTACCTGTGCGCCTAAGAGTTTGCAGCCAATCTGCATCCCGTAGCAGATGCCGAGTACCGGCACGTCAAGTGAGAAGATTTTCGGGTCGCAGGAGGGTGCGTTTTCGGCATATACGCTGGCCGGTCCGCCGGAAAGGATTATACCTGTGATATTATATTTTCGCAGTTCTTCGACGGACACGGAGGGCTGAAAGATAAGCGAGAAGACCTTGTGTTCGCGGACGCGGCGGGCGATAAGCTGGCCGTACTGGCTGCCGAAGTCGATAATGGCGATTGTCTGGTGATAAGTCTTATCCATCGGTTTTAGTCGTTAAAGGATTCAAAGCCCGAATAGTTTGGCGATTCCTTTGTAATCATAATATCGTGTGGGTGTGATTCGCTTACGCCCGCAGCGCTTACGCGGACAAATTTGCCGTTTTTGCGAAGCTGTTCGATGGTCTTTGTGCCGCAGTAGCCCATGCCGGCGCGAAGGCCGCCGACAAGCTGATAGACAAAACCGCTCAGCGTCCCGCGGTACGGCACCCGCCCTTCGACGCCTTCGGGGACAAGTTTGTCGGAGGATTTCTGGTTGTAGCGGTCGGCGGAGCCCTGAATCATCGCGCCGATTGAACCCATGCCGCGGTATTCCTTGAACTGCCGGCCTCTGTAAATGACCAGTTGGCCGGGACTTTCGGCAAGACCGGCGAAAAGCGAGCCGAGCATTACCGACGACGCCCCGGCGGCAATGGCTTTTGTGATGTCTCCAGAATGCCTTACGCCGCCGTCGGCGATGACGGGGATGTTGTGTTTTTCGGCGACGGAAACAGCGTCCATAATGGCGGAAATCTGCGGCACGCCCACGCCGGAGATGATGCGTGTGGTGCAGATTGCGCCGGGGCCTATTCCGACCTTGATCGCGTCAACACCGGCGTCGATGAGGTCTTCTGCGGCCTGTGCGGTGGCGATGTTGCCGGCGATGATATCAATGTTGTATTTTGATTTTATGCGTTTTACCGCCTGTATGACATTGCAGGAGTGGCCGTGAGCGATATCGACAACAATGACGTCAACCTCGGCTTCAATAAGGGCCGCGACACGCTGGTCGTCGTTGACCCCGACGGCGGCACCGACGCGAAGTCTGCCTCGTTTGTCGCGGACGGCCAGGGGAAACTGCAGGAAACGGTCGATGTCGCGCATTGTGATAAGACCGGCCAGACGTCTGTTCGCGTCAACGAGCAGGAGTTTTTGGACCTTGTGTTTCCGAAGGATTTCCTTTGCCTGTTCGAGCGTGGTATCAGCAGGGCCTGTAACGAGGTTTTCTTTGGTCATAACCTCGGCGATTTTGACGGTGTCGTCTTTGAGGAATTTCAGGTCGCGTCGAGTGAGAATTCCGACTAACTTCCCGTCCCTGACGATTGGTATGCCGGAGACGTTTTGTTCTTCCATTACCTGTCGAGCGATGGTTACGGTGGCGTCGGGGGCCAGGGTGATGGGGTCGAGGATGACTCCGTTTTCGGAACGTTTTACCTTTATGACCTCGCGTTTGTGTGCCTCGACGGACAGGTTCTTATGAATGACGCCGATGCCGCCCTCCTGTGCCAGTGCGATGGCAAGGGCCGATTCGGTTACGGTGTCCATAGCGGCAGAGAGCAGAGGAATGTTGATTTTGATGTTTCGAGTAAGGCAGGTGGATGTGTCGGCCTGGCTGGGGATGAAGTCGCTGCGAGCGGGGACCAGCAGGACATCGTCAAAGGTAATGCCCTGTCCGATTATTTTTTCGCTGTTTAGCATAGGCAATCTCCAGTATGAAAATGGGTCTTTGCAAAGAGCG
>JBGSSG010000189.1:0-2646 GCA_041737185.1 Anaerohalosphaeraceae bacterium | reverse complement strand
ATTTGCCCGTCGCGCGTCTGCAACACTGGATGGACTTGACCGGAGTAATGAATGTTTGTCCCTGGGCTGCCAGGCCGGACTTTGTCGAGGGACTGGACAGGCCGCTGCCGCTGATTTATATCCTCAACGGCGGCGAAAACGCCTGTAAACCGTTCTTGAAATAAAGGACGCCTGCGAAATTCGCTTTTATAGTCCGCAAGCTGTTGGCCGGCCGCTCTTCCGCTCCCGCCTTCGCGGTCAGTGTTTATTACCGTTTTTGATGCTTACCCGCACAATAGCTTTCATCGGGCAAACCTTTTGGGCAGACCGGACTTAGAGCGTGTCCACCGGCAGAGTTGACTTGTAAAGGCAAATTCATTGTGCTAATATGTCTTCAATGCCGAAGACTTTGACGCCCAAATCTCTGCATATAACTATGCTCGTTGACGGGGCCGCGATACCCGAGAACGACCCGCATCTTCTCGGCAAACCGGTCGAACCTTTTACCGAATTCCACGTCATAAAAGCCCTGCGCTGCCTGGGACATCGTGTCTCAATTATTCCCGTGGCGGAAAACCTGGCCGACATTGTCAGGGGCCTTGCTGAAAAAAAACCTGATATGGTATTCAACCTCACCGAAGAATTCCACGGCGACAGGCTGATGGACAAAAATATCGCGGGCCTGCTCGAAATGCTCGGCATCCCTTTCACGGGCACAGGCCCTGCCGGACTGATGCTCTGTCGCGACAAACGCCTGTGCAAGGAACTGCTCAGCCATCACGAAATCCGCGTTCCGGGGTTTGTCTCCATCCCTAAGGGACGTTTTCCGCGCATCCCGAAGAACCTGTCATACCCGATGGTCGTAAAGCCCGTATTTGAAGACGGCTCGGAAGGCATATCAAACGCCTCTCTGGTCAATAACGAAACCGCCCTTCGACATCGCGCCGAATTCGTCCATTCCCGCTGGGCGCAGCCGGTCATCGCTGAAGAATATATTCCCGGACGAGAACTCTACGTCAGCCTGCTCGGAAACAAAAGACCTGTCGTTTTTCCCATCCGGCAGTGCTCTTTCGATTTCGACGGCCGGCGCGGGCCGTGCCTTGCCACATACCGGGTAAAATGGAACAGCCGGTACCGTCAGAAATGGAATATCAACTTCGGCTTTGCCGACCTCGAACCTGCGATTGTGAAAGAAATAAACAGAATCTGCAAAAAAGTTTTCAATGTTCTCCAGCTTCGTGATTATGCCCGCATCGACCTTCGGCTTACGCCCGATAACAAATTAGTCGTTCTTGAGGCCAATCCAAACCCAGACATAGCCTTCGGCGAGGAAGTCGCAGAGGCCGTCCGGAATGCCGGCGTTGACTATGAGCAGTTTATCGACCGCATCGTCCGCCACGCCTGGCAGCGATGCCGCCGGTGATTTTGGCCAAAGAATTAAACGCACTCCCAAAAAGTCTGTGATATAAAATACGTCCTATAATCTCCGCCGGCGCAACTTCCCTGTGAATAAACCAAAATAGAGTAAAGAAAACGGTTTGAAAACGGCGAAAAACAATATACTGCGCCGTGTTGAGTTATGCCCTTCGGGCATTTGTCTGTATCGGGCCATACATTTTTTTGGAAAAGGAGTTCGAAGTGAACGCCGAAATGAATCAGCAGCCGTCGGGTCAGGGGGTCGCCGAAGAACAGTCGGATTTTGGACGGAATTATAACGAGCCGGATATGCACGAACCTGGTTCTTTCAGCCCGGCAAGGGAAAACGATTCTCGTCGCGAAACAGCGATACACACTGAAACCAATTTGAACGGAACCGGTCAGGAGCTGGCCCTGCTTCGCCATAAACTTCGAATAGCCAACCAGAGGATTCTCGAAGTCATCAGGCAGAAGGAAAACCTCGCCGGCTCATACGAGTCGCAGGCCGATTATATTTCCGAACTTACCAGCCGCTTGGAGGAACTGGAAACGCAAAAGGCCCTGGCCGAGGAACAGATTCTCGAACTCACCGACCACAGTGATCTGGTTTCTGAGCGAACAGCAGCCGTTGAATCGCTAAACAGGGAACTGGAAGCTGCCCGGATTAAAATTGAGCAGACGCAGGAAACAATCGCAGAAAAAGAAAGTCAGTATCATCAAATCTGCGAAAAACTGCAGCAGCTTGAAACACAGCATCACGATGCGGAACAGGCCAGGGCCGCGGTACTCGAAGATATGGAGGGAAAATACCGGGCGTCTCGTGATGAAATCAATGCTCTGCAGACCCATATCGAGGATTTGCAGTCCCGTCTGGAATCTGAAAACCTGGAACTTGAAGATGCCGGACATCAGTTGCAGCAGAGTCTGGAAGACCGCAATGTTCTGGAGGAAAATCTCAGACAGCAGAAGGCTCATATCGAACTGCTGCGTCAAAAAGAATCCGCCCTTCAAAAGCAAACAGAGGCGCAGAGCTATACAATAGGGCAGATGCAGGATGCAGAACAGCGTCTGCAGCAGGAGTTGAAACAGCAGGTTCAGGAGTACCAAAGGGATATTGACGGCCTTAAACAGGAAAATCAGACCTTGCAGACGCATCTGCAGGAAAAGGCCCGGGGAAACGAATCGCTCTTGAAACAGGCAGCCGTGCTGAAGGGTTATGAAAATCAGTATCACGTCGCACGACAGGAAAAT
>JBGSSG010000185.1:0-5991 GCA_041737185.1 Anaerohalosphaeraceae bacterium | reverse complement strand
CGGAAACGAATTATTGTAATGTTCGGCAATCATACCGTACCTGCACGAATTACAGAGTTCCTTATCGCTGCCGTAGCTGCGGCTGCATAATCAATTATCAAAAGTGCGAAAGTTCACTTATTGGGAAGAGATTAATTGTGCAACAAACACAAACACATTTGAACGTTTGTTTTGCAATCGTTCTGGTCGCCATGTCTTTTGTCCTCGCAGATGCTGACATTTCACCGGAGGAGAACATGGACTGGCTGGACAATGGACAGGTACGACTGGGGGCCAACCTGGATATCGGCGGCTCTATCACCTATTTGGCCGACGCAAACAACAAAGCGAACCTCATTAACAGTTTCGACTGGGGCCGACAAATTCAGATGTCCTTTTATTCAGGCCCCAATCCCTTCATCCCCGAGGGCAAGCAAGTCCGGGAAGGCTGGAAAAGTCTTGGCTGGAATCCCATTCAGTCAGGCGACTGTTTTGGCCATCGCTCAACGGTCGTCGAACACAGCAATGACGGCGTTACACTCTATGTCAAATGCATTCCAATGCACTGGCCGCTGAATAATGTCCCCGGCCAATGTACCTTTGAATGCTGGTACACGCTCGACGGCCGAACCGTCAAAGTCCATTCCCGGCTGAACAACCATCGCGATGACAAAACCCAATATCCCGGACATTCGCAGGAACTGCCGGCCATCTATACCAACGCCCCATGGCACAAGCTTATGACCTATACCGGCGACAAGCCCTTTACCGGCGACAGGCTTGCGGAAATTCCAAAGCAGCAACATCCTCCGGGCGGTATTATCTGGGCAAGGTGGTTCGCCACCGAAAACTGGGCCGCGATGGTCAATGAAGACAACGTTGGTCTGGGCGTCTGGCATCCGGAGATTTACACCTTTATTGGCGGTTTTGCGGGAATCCCGGGCAAAGGCGGTCCCGACGACAGCCCGACGGGCTATATTTCACCAATCCGGCGAGCGATCCTCGACTGGAACATTCAGTATGACTATCACTACATCCTCATCGTCGATACACTGGATAATATCCGAAAGTACGTCTATGACAATGCCGCACCTGTCGGCAAACCCGACTTTACCTTCACAACCGACCGTCAGCACTGGACCTATGTCAACGCTGTCGACGGTGGTCTGCCTGTCTCTGACGCTGTAACCGTTACCCCCACGGATGAATACCCCATACAGCTTATCAGTCCGGATTTTTTCTGCAAAGCCGCACCTGAGCAGAAACTCCTTCTGACCGCTGCTATTGAAACATCCAAAAAGCAAAAAAGCGTTCAGGGGCGACTCTACTGGAAGACCTTCGCTCATAATAATTTCACGGCTGAAAACAGCATGGCGATTGAACTGCCCGCTGATGGTACTTTTCAGACCACTGCTATTGCCATCGGAAGCGCTAAAGGTTACAACGGAATCATCACGGGTTTGCGGATCAATCCGTTCTCTTTCTGTACAAAAAAAGACAGTATCAAACTACAACACATCAGGATTGAATAATGACAGCCGGGGTGAGGCGATACAATTGCAACGCTTGGAGCGTTGGGGATATCAGGAAGTTTGCCGATATCTCTTGATTTTCGGGATCGTCGGCATTGTGCAGGACAGTTCCAAAGCTCTATCGATTGCCGTTACAGCCCTATCTCCGGCGGAGTGTCTGCCGGAATAAAAAAGCCCGCGGTCAGCGAACCTGCTGGCTTCTTAATCTGTCTTTGCGGATTTTGTATTATTGGTCTTTCGGGGGTATCATTTCCACCAGGCCGGCGTCGATGTATTGGTCGCCCTTGTCCTGGTGACAATGTATCGCCATCGTGTTTATCCCTTCGGCAAGGGCCTTTGCCGCTGCCGGCTCTACAGGCACGATTTCATATCCGGTTGTCCAGCCGGGTAAATCTGCGGCCAGAACACCGTTGATATAGACCTTTGCCTGGTCGTCGTGATGAACCACGAGGTTAATCTGTCCCTGCGGCAGTTTTTCCAGCCGGAATTCTCTGCGAAGCCAGATATCATTTCCCTTCCATTCTGTTCTCGCTGCCGCACCGGGAGTTTCGGCAGTGCCGAACCCACCCGGTCCGGTTAGCCACTGTTTGTCGTCAAAATTCCTGTTTTCCCAGCCATCGGCGGGTTGTTGCAGCGTATAGCGCCAGCGACGTGGCCGGGTCTGGCTGTCTGATACCAGCGTTTTTACCGCCGGCAGTGGTTCATAAAGCTTCTTATGCGCTTCCTGAACCTTTACCTTGTCAAGTTTGAGTATTTCCCTGTCATAAGTCAAAAAGCCGTTGACCTCGACTTCGACATCGGTGGTCTGGGTATAAACCGCTGCGCTGAGTCCCTGTGAGATAAGCGGCAGCAGTTTGCCCGCAAGGTCAAGATATGCGTCGGTAAGTTTATCCTGGTTCTCATAGCTTTTATAACCCCAGTTTTTCTCGTTCTGCCAGGTATGTCCTGCAAGAGGCAATCCAAGCCCGCCGAACTCACCGAGCACGACGGCGCGTTTTTCCTCGACCGGCGGCATTCCCGGTGCGGGATATTTGTGCATATCGTGAACATCTCCGACATTTCTGTCCGCCCATCCGCTGGCGTTGTTGACTAATCTTGTCGGGTCGAGTTTTTTGACCATATCGGTAATTCTTGCGGTGTCGAACTGTCCCCAGCCTTCGTTGAACGGCACCCACATTACGATGGATGGATGATTGTAAAGGCCGTCAATCATTCGTTTAAGTTCCAGTTCAAACTGGGCAGTGGACTGGGCGGTTCTCTGGATATCAGGGTCGTTACCGCCGATGTACCTGTCTCCGCTGGGCATATCCTGCCAGACCAGCAGGCCGAGTTTGTCACACCAGTAATAGAGCCGAGCCGGTTCGACCTTTACGTGCTTTCGCAGCATATTAAAGCCCAGTTCTTTTGTTATCTGCAGGTCATAGAGCATTGCCTCTTCGGTCGGAGCGGTGTAAAGCCCGTCGGGCCACCAGCCCTGGTCAAGAAATCCGTACTGGAAGACAAATTCATTGTTGAGCATTATCCGCGTTATGCCGTTTTTGTCCCTTCCGAGGGCGATTTTGCGCATCCCGAAATAGCTTTCCACTTCGTCGAGGACATTGTTCTTGTTAATAAGCTGTACTGTAAGGTCGTAAAGGTGCGGCGTTGCAGGCGACCAGAGTATCGGTTTTTCGATTTTTAATGTGAGGGTATTTCCGATAGAAGTTGTCATTACATTTTCGCTTTTGGCCGAGAACGAAAGGCCCTGCGTATCGCCGACGGTTTCGACGGTTATGGCAACCTGCTGATTGTCGGTATCGGGCGTGATTTTAAGACTGCTGATATATGTTTTGGCTGCCGGCTCAATCCATACTGTCTGCCAGATGCCCGTTACGGATGTGTACCATATTCCGTTGGGATTGCTGATTTGCTTGCCCCTGGGCTGTGTACCCTCCTCGGTCGGGTCCCATACGCTGACGACGATTTCCTGTGTGCCTGTTTTTTTCAGGGCGTCGGTTATATCGAAGCCAAAGGCGTCATAGCCGCCGCTGTGATTGCCGACGCTTTTTCCGTTCACCCATACCTGGCATTCCCAGTCAACAGCGCCGAAGTGCAGCAGTACCCGCTTATCCGTCCAGGCCGCGGGCGTCTGGAACTGACGGCGATACCAGAGCTTATTGGCGGGACCGACCGTTTTGCCGACACCGGACAGCGCCGCCTCGACGGCGAATGGAACCAGAATCTTTCCGTCAAACTGCTGCGGCTGGTTCGAATCCTTACTTACTATCGCGTACTCCCAAAGCCCGTTGAGGTTCTGCCAGTCCTTGCGGACCATTTGCGGGCGGGGATACTCCGGCAATACGTTTTGAGGATCTACCTTGCCGGCCCAGCGCGTCATTATCCTGCCCTGCACCGGTTTGTAATCCTGGGCGTAAGTCCAGCAGCCTGCCGAACAAAAAACGGCCGCTGCGAGAAGAGATGATTTTAGAAGTTTCCGTGTTCTCATTTTCAGTCTCCTTTAATGTAAGATTGAAATCGGGGCTAATCTTCCTCGGTTTTCTGCCTGTCTTTGGAGTATTGTGCGACAACCTGCTGCTGGATATTCGGCGCGGTCGGTTCATAGTGGCTAAGCTCCATCGAGTAGCTGCCCTGGCCGCCTGTTACGCTTTTGAGCTGGCTGTTATACTGCGCCACTTCGCTTAGCGGGGCCTGTGCCTTAATCACAACCATATTGCCCGGCAGCATATCCTGTCCGGTAACGCGTCCGCGACGTGAGGCGAGGTCGCCTGCGATATCGCCCATATTTTCGGCAGGGATGGTGATTTCCATATTCACTATCGGCTCAAGAAGCGCGGGCTTTGCCTTTTGCAGGGCGTCGATAAAGGCGTACTTCCCGGCCATTCGGAAAGCGACTTCCTTTGAGTCCACGGGGTGATACTTTCCGTCATAAATCGAGACCTTGACGTCCTGCAGGGGGAAGCCCGCGAGGATACCGTTTTCCATCACGTCGTGTATTCCCTTTAACACGGCCGGTTCATACTGGCCCGGTATGGAAGCGCCGAAGATGTCCCAACTGAATTGGAGCGTGGGGTCGGAATTTCGTTCGGCAGGTTCGACGCGAAGATAGACCTCGCCGAACTGTCCTGCGCCGCCGGTCTGTTTTTTGTGCCTGTAATGCCCCTCAGCCTTGGATGTAATCGTCTCTTTGTACGGTATCTTCGGGGGTTTTGTGGTAACGCTGACCTTGTGGCGGTTTTCCATTTTGGAAAGCATTACGCGGAGATGCAGGTCTCCCAGGCCGTTAATCACCAGTTCCTTGGTCTGTGAATCCCTCGTAACGGTAAAGCACACGTCCTCGTCTATCAGTTTTTCAAGGGCGCCGCTGAGCCTGCTCTCATCGCCTCTGCTGATCGGGGCCATCGCCAGGGAGAACATTGGTTTTGGAAAGGCGGGCATCTCGAATCGGCCGTTCGTCCTGCCGTCATGAATCGTATCTCCCGTCTTTAGTTCGTCAATTTTGGGAAGTGTAATAATGTCTCCGCAAAGGCCGGCTTCAATCTCCTTTGTCTCCGCTCCCTGCATCTTAAGCGGATGGCCCGGACGGACGGCCTTTTTATTTTCGTTAATCATCATCTGGGTGGTGGGAGTCAGCGTACCGCTGAATATCCGTATCGAAGAGTATTTCATATTTGAACGCGGGTCATAACCGACGCGGAACACAAGTCCGGCCAGCGGGCCGTCCGGGTCGGCCTTTACCTGTACCGTGGAACCGTCCGCCTGTTTGAGAAGCGAGGCGGGCGCATTGGCCGGGGAGGGCGCATACCTGGTCAGTAAATCCAGAAGCTCTGTAATCCCGACCTCGCTGCGTGCGTCCGTGAACACGATAGGCGTTACTGTGCCGGCGGACATCGCTTTAACGAATACCTCCGCGATTTTCTCAGGCCCGATGCTCTGACCGGCAAGATATTTTTCCATCAGATCGTCGTCCGCTTCAATCACGCTTTCAATCAGTTCCGTATGTGCTTTTGCCGGGTCCATAACGGGACTGCTGCCCGCCTTTTCGGCGATACAGTCAATTACCGTTTTTTTGTCGGCGGACGGCAGGTTGGCACAGCGGCACTGGGAACCGAAAGTCTCCTGTATCTGGTTTAGAAGCTCTCCGAGGTCGGCGTTCTCGGCGTCCATTTTGTTAATTACGATAATTCTGGCCTTGCGGGCTGCAGTTGCGGCAGCGAAGAGTTTGCGAGTGTTGAACTCGATTCCCGCCGATGCGCTTATTACAATAATTGCGGTTTCTGCCGCCGGTATTGACTGCAAAGCGGCACCCACAAAATCAGGATAGCCCGGGGTGTCAATTATATTTATAAGTTTTCCGCCGTAATTTACATACATCATCGACGAATGAATGGAATTGCCGCGGTTCTTCTCTTCATCGTCGTAATCGCTGACGGTGTTTTTGTCTGCAACCGAGCCTAAGCGGTTTATTATGCCGCACTTATGC
>JBGSSG010000123.1:0-4546 GCA_041737185.1 Anaerohalosphaeraceae bacterium | reverse complement strand
AGGTCTATCAGCTTGCCCGCTTCCTCGGCCTGCCCGACGAAATCTGCTCGCGACTGCCGACAACGGACACCTACTCCCTGCCGCAGTCTCAGGAAGAATTTTATTTCTCCCTCCCTTATGACAAAATGGACCTCTGCCTTTACGCCAGAAACCACGGCTTTACGCCCGAACAGACCGCCCCTGCCGTCGGCCTGACGCCCGAACAGGTCCGGCGGGTTTTCGACGACATCGACCAGAAACGACGGTCAACCCGCTCCCTGCACGCCAGACCTGTTTTAATGGAACCCATCCCGGAACTTCACTGAGTTTTTAATAAATAACGGAGCACAGGAAGACAGGTATATAGGTATATAAGAACACAAGAACATAAGAACTCAGGAACTCAAGAAGGGGAGAAAAGCTGCCAGTTGCCAGCCTCCGGCAACCAGCGAGCAGAAAAATTGAAAATAGAAAATCGAAAATTGAAAATCACTATCCTGGCCGCTGCCGCTCTTCTCGTAAGCGTCGGACTGGTCCGGCTTTTTCATGACAGGACTTTTACAGATATGCAAAACAAAATCTCTCTGCCGAACGTGCAATCAGTCCCTTCTGCAAATTGGGCCGCACTGGCCGGAAAAAAAATCTTCTTTGCACATATGTCCGTCGGGTACAACATCCTCGATGGGCTAAGAACCGTCATTGGAGAGAATCCGGGTATTTCGCTCAACATCATCGAAACATCAGAACCGATTATTTTCGCACAGCCGGGGTTATACCACGCCGAACTGGGGTACAACGCCCAGCCTTATGACAAACTCAAGTCATTTGAAACTCTTGTGAACAGCGCAAACATCCCACCTGATATCGCACTGATGAAATTCTGCTATGTGGATATCACCGCCCAAACCGACGCCGAACAGCTTTTTGACGCCTACCAGGCCGCCTTCGCCCGATTGCAGAAACAGTTCCCTAAAACCCTGTTTCTGCATTGTACCGTCCCCCTGACCTCGGAGCCGCCAAGCCTGAAACAACGGTTTAAACAACGCATCAAGGCCGTTCTCGGCAAATACACCATTACCGACGATAACGCCGCCAGAATGCGATTCAACGCGATGCTGCGGGAAGCCTTCCCGTCCCGCGCCGTCTTTGACCTGGCCCTGGCCGAAGCCGCCGACCGGCAGGGGTTTCTCTGCTGCAAAATGAAGAACAAAACCCCCGTACCTTTCCTTCGCAGAGAGTTCACCTCTGACGGCGGCCACCTCAACGCCGACGGCGCAAAACAGGCCGGAGAACAACTGCTCATTGCCCTGTCAAAAGCCGCCGCACAACAGAGCGGGCTATAACTGCGCCTCCGCTCTTAATCCGTGACCCCTTTATTTCTCCTGACCCCTTTATTCTCTCTGACCCCTTTATTCTCGGAGTCCCAATTTTATTGCTTTTCCATGAACGGCTATGGGCGTCCTATAGCCGAGCTTTTTAGCAATCTCTTCATCGGAGATCATGTTATAATATTTTTTGAGGATGTCGATTTCTTCGCCAGTCCATAACTTGGGCGCTCTGAACCCCATTCTTTGAGCTTTTGTCAGTACGGCTGAACGCGTTTTGCCGAGTTTCCTGACGACCTTTTCGACTGGCCATTGCGGGTAATACTCCTTCAGCATATCTATCTCTTCAGCGGTCCAGGGCTTAGACACGAATTCCACCAACTCAAGCTTCCGTGCTTTTTTGGTAATAGCTTCTTGTGTTCTTCCGAGGACATCGCCAAGTTGCGGGATGGGCGTGGTTTTATAATGCTGAATAAGGTACGCCGTATCTTTTTCTGACCATTTGGGCCGATACGGTTTTTCCGGCAGTCCAAAATCCTGTTTCTGTCGCCGTACCTGGTTGGCGATGGAAGTTATGGTTTTGCCGGTGACTTTGGCAATCTGCGCCATTGTATGACCTGCCTGCCACAACTGCCTGAGTTTTTTGATGTCTTTGAGAGCCCATCGATTAAGCTCAGGTTTAGTTATTTTCAGAATTGTCGCTCTGGCGGCAATAGCATGAAGCGTCCTTCCGAGGGAAGCGGCTATCTGTTTGCGAAAGGTTTTATGATAATGTTGGACAAGATATTCCTCATCTTCCCTTGACCACGACTTCGGCATGGATTTTCTTGGCAGACCCAATTTTTCAATCTGATGCCCCACACTCGAAACGGTTCTTCCGATTGCTTCAGCGATTTGAGCCATCGTGCGTCCCTGTTGCCTTAGCCGTCTGAGTTTTTCTGTGTCCTGGACGGTCCATGCATCCTTTTTTGCAAACGGAGAGAATTTCGGATCCTTCCGGATGCCCAGAACTGTGGCTCTGCCGCGGACAGCTTTTGCATTCCGGTTTAATCGGGCAGCCAAATCTTTTGTCCGTATGGTTGGATATAATTTTCGTATTAAGATGTCTTCCTCCAGCGTCCACACTCTGGCGCCCTTTTCATTTTGACCGCCGGGTCTAAAACCCGCTTTATGGAGTCCCAATTTCCAGGCCGTGCCGCGAACGGCAGATTCGGTACAGCCGAATTTTTCGGCTAATTCCCTATTGTTCATCAGGGGGTATAATTTTTTCAGCCTCTCTTTTTGTTTGTACCATAATTTTCTTTCATAATTATCCGTCCGAACAAAATGCGTAATGTAATCTTTTTTCAAACCAAGCAAGTTGGCTTTGCTCATGATTGTCGCCTTGTTTCGTTTTGGAAAGTGTTCCAGCAATTGGGGGGTCGGCATTACAGGATACAGCTTTTTAAGTCGCTTGATTTCTCTTTTCGACCATCGTTTGCCCTTTGGCGTCTGGACATATTTTTTCCAATTCTTTCTGATTTCAAGTTTGGAGGATTTGCTTCTGATGGCATTTTGGGTACGCCCGAAACACTCCACCAATTCATGGTTAAATACATCTGGATATAAATTTTTTAGCAAATCTTCTTCTTCCGAAGTCCACTTCTTACCGTGCCGGTGCAGTTCCCACGTTTTCTTTTGCTTCTTTTTCTTCTTCATAGACAGTTCTCACGCATTTCGACAGTATTATAAAAAGTCCGAAACACTTGGCAACTGCAAAAGAAATGGGTCAAAGGGGTCAGGAGCATTTATTGGCATTTGTCCATTCTATTTTCTATCTCCCGACTTCTTTCTTTGTAATCGTTCACGGGTATTTTGATAACATCGGGTAATGAACCCAACGTCAAATACTCAACTTTTCAACTCAAACTCAAATTATAGCATTCTCAAGGCGGCAAATCAAATCGGAGGATAATAGCCTTGGTAAATACTTTAGGGATGATAGTTGATTTCCAAAAAAGAACAATTCTATCAGCAACGCATTGCTGAACTTCAAGCTGAAAATGCAGCGTTAAAAAATCAAGTTGCTGAACTTCTTAAAGTCAACGCCGAACTTGCTGAGCAAGTGGCCAAGCTCACCGATTACCTTACGGACATACTGGGCCGCATCCCGACCAATCGCGTTATAAGCCACCGCGACTTTCATCGAACCAACGTCCTTTCGCTCGCCGGCAGTTTCAGCCGCCAGGCGTATAATAGTACATCGCCTCGGGCAGATGTTGTTTGATATCTGCAATTCGTGTCGCGTCCGCAGGGTGCGTGCTCAAAAGCTCCACAGGCTGGCCCTGGTTTCCCTGCGACATCCTCTCCCAGAAATCAACCGACTTGCGCGGGTCATAACCGGCCATCGCCATAAAAATCAGCCCCATACGGTCCGCCTCGCTCTCGTGAATTCTGCTGTATGGCAGCAAAAAACCAAGCTGCGCGCCGTACCCGTATGACCGCATAAACAAATCCTGCGTCGCCGCCGGCCGGCTCTGCATCGCCTTGCTAAGCGCCATTCCCCCAAACTCCACCAAAAGCCCCTGGCTCATCCGCTCATTGCCGTGGCGAGCTATAACGTGCGCTATCTCGTGCCCCATCACCACCGCAAGACCAGTCTCATCCTGCGTAACCGGCAAAAGCCCCGTATATACCACAACCTTGCCGCCCGGCATCGCAAAAGCGTTCTTCTCCTTGCTCTCTATCAGATTGAACTCCCACTGATAACCCTGTATCCGGTCATATATCCCCTGCTGCCTGCAATACCGCCCCACCGCATCGGCAAGACGAAGACCGACACGCTGTATCATCGCCGTATCCGAGGCGTTCGTGTTCAGCTTGTTCTGACTTAAAAACTCCTGATACTGCTGGGACGACATCTGTGCAATCATCGAGTCAGGCACAAGGTTCAACTGCTGCCTGCCCGTAATCGCCACTTCGCTGCACGACTGACACAGCAATAACACACCCGACAGCAACAGCACAAATACACAACATCGTATGGTTCTCATAAGACCTTTCCTTCCCTGTAATATACTAAATATCTTACGGTAACATTAAACCAAAAAACAGCTTCCATTGCAAGGGATTAGCCCATCATTTCCCTACAGACCCAGCCAACTGCGGCAATGTTCGGGCGTTATGCGGGAAAAATCCTCAAAAACCCCCGCCGCATCGAGGGCCCCCGCAACCCCGGCAGGGCTGTCTATTTTCAATAGAAT
>JBGSSG010000065.1:0-1635 GCA_041737185.1 Anaerohalosphaeraceae bacterium | reverse complement strand
CTGCCTGCACGCTCCCCCTGGGTCCCCTTATAACGGACAGAAAAGCAAAAAGGGCCACACCCTCCGTCAGGACTGGTGTGGCCTCAGGAAAACTTTACCTTTTGACCGGACTTAAATCCGGCCCGCCCCTGTCTTACAGGTCTTGGGGCTTGACTGTGCTGCGCCGGTTGGCCTTCGTGCGGTTTGCGGCCGCATCCAGCATGGCATAAACACACTCGTTCAGGGCAGGCAGTGAATCAGATGCGGTCATCATCCCTTTGCTCTTGATGAATGCCTTGACCTTACTGGCCACTACCAGCATTTCCTTTTTGCTGCCTTTCGCGGCTTTAGCAGCTTTCTTCTTTGCCATTCGATACCTCCTTGAAAATTAGGTTCCAATAACATCGGCACACTCGTGCCGAAAACAACTGTTTTGACCTATTCTCTGACCTATTCACGGCATTTGCAATAAAAAAATTCCCAAAAAATGCAAAATTTTGCACCCATTAGGCCTATAACACAAAAACTTACCGATTCCAGAAACATTCCGCCCCGAAATACCCCCAAATTTACTGCCATTTGTACCTTTTCTGGTTAATCGACAGGACTCCTTTGACGAAACAATCCCTGGAAAACAGCTTAAAAGCCCGTTTGCTTGCGCAGTCGGAGACAGTTATGAACAGGAAAAATAAAGACAGCGACAAACTTTCCGTGGAAGACTATGTAGCCGTCGCCTTTGCCGAGGACCTGGATTTGGCACAGCACTATAAGCAGCTCCTTGCGGAAAGCGAAATACCTGCCGCCGTCAGACGGTCGCCTTCTCCAGGAGGCAGCGCCTTCTCGGATATCGCCGTTATGGTACCGGAAGAATACATCGAAGAAGCTTATGCCGTTATCGCTTCAGAGTCTGAACACGAGGACTTTTTCAAAATGCTCTTTCCCGAAGACCAGCCCGACGACGATGAAACCCTGTCCGAAGATATCTTCTAAAATACCAAAACTTAAAAAATACCGGATACAGAAATATATGACCGACAGAAAAAACAAAAATTCAGGCGGATTTATTGAAAAAAGAGAAAGTGTCATTGACCGCCGTATCGGCCTGGACCGAAGACGCGGCCCGGGACACCGACGCACCGAGGAACGACGTGCCGCCGAAGAAGGACAGCTCAACGAAGAACAGTTCGAATTCCTTCTGGCCATAGACCAGTATAAACACGCCAACCAGAGACCATTCCCGACCTGGACCGAGGTGCTTGAGGTGCTAAAGGCAATCGGATATAGAAAAGTCGCCGACCCCCAATCACTCGAGTCCTTCCGCAAGGCAGACAGGCCCGAACCTGTTACTGTTTAATACGGCTACAGGATGGCGTTGATTTGTTGTATCAGAGACGGCAGGTCACCGTTGACCGTTTGCCAAACCACATCCAGATTGATATCAAAATACCCATGAATGAACCGAATCATTCGTGAACATACTGCACCTCGGCGGCGGCAAGGACATCGTCGCGGAAATAACGGCTCAGGTCTTCGGGGGTTCGCAAGTCTGTTTTCCGACCGCCCAAAAGCGATTGCAGTTCCGTTTCCATCTCGGCCAGTTTGAAAAATCCCGGGACATTCGCCGGTTCAAACTCGACCAGCACATCGATATCGCTG